>JADFCZ010000073.1 GCA_018263295.1 Conexibacter sp. | reverse complement strand
CGAGCCCGCTTCGTGACGAGCTCGAGGACCCGCTCGAGGTCGGACTCGCCCCCGAGCTCGCGGCTCAGCGACGCCGTCGCCTGCAGGCCCTGGACGAGCCGCTCCAGATCGGCGCGCCCGCGCCGGAGCTCCTCGTGGGTGCGGGCGTTGTTGATCGCGACCGCGCTCCACTCGGCGAGGACCGTGACGAGGTGCTCGTCGCCCTCGTCGAATGGGTCTCCCCCCTCCTTCTCGGTCAGGTAGATGTTGCCGAAGACCTCGCCGCGAACCGTGATCGGGGTACCGACGAAGGTGGTCATCGTCGGATGCTCGGACGGGAAGCCGTAGGAGCGCGGGTGATCGCCGATGTTGTCGAGGCGCAGGGGTCGCGGATCGCGGATCAGCTCGCCGAGGATGCCATGTCCGCGCGGCAGCGGCCCGATCCGCTTGCGCATCTCCTCGTCGATGCCGACGTAGAGGAAGCGCTCGAGCTCGGTCTTGTCGGAATTGAGGACTCCGAGTGCGGCATACCGGGCCGCGGTGAGCTGGCGGGCGGCGTCGAGGACGTTCATCAGGACGGTGTCGAGGTCGAGCTCGGAGACGAGGCTCCGCCCGACGGCGAGCAGCCGCTCGAGCTCGGACCGCTCCAGCGGCTGCGTCTCGGCGCTCATCGGAGGTGCCCGGACCGATCGGGGTTGACTACCGAGCAGGTTGGCGAGTCGATCCGGATGCCCACCACCCGCAACGACCCTAGATTCAGCCTCGTGGAACGCCAGATTCTCATCGGCTATCAGGATAGTCCCGAAGGTCATGACGCATTGGCTCTCGGACGCGTCCTTGCCGAAGTCTGTGGCGGAAGCCTGACGGTCGCGACGGTTTACCCCTGGCCCCGCGGCCTGATGACCCACGAGGATCTCTCGAACGCCTTGGCGGTCGAGAGCGCCGACACGTTCGCGAAGGTTCGAGGCCTACTCCCGGGCGTCGACGTCGAGACCGTGCCGGTTGCCGAGCAGTCGATCTCCAATGCGCTCGGCAAGCTCGCCGAGGATCGTCACGCCACCGTGCTCGTCGTTGGCTCATGCCATCGCGGCGCGGTCGGTGAGACGGTTCTCGGGAGCACCGGAGCCTCGCTCCTGCACGGAGCGCCCTGCGCGGTCGTCGTCGCGCCCCGCGGCTACGCGGACCGCACCGACACTTCGATGCTGAAGATCGGCGTCGGCTTCGACGGCTCGCCGGAGTCGTGGGCCGCGCTCGAGACCGGGATCGCGCTCGCCGAGCGCACCCACGGCGAGCTGCTCGTGCTCAGCGTCGCCGACTACCCCAAGTACGGCTACGCGACCGTCTGGACGGTGATGACCGCGGGCGAGTTCCAGGACGCCGAGCGGAAGGAGATGCAGCGGACGCAGGAGCTCGCGCTCGGCCGCATCCCCCATGCGGTCAAGTCCGAGGGCCGACTGCTGACCGGCTCTCCGGGCGCGCTCCTCGCCGACGCCTCCGCCGAGGTCGACCTGATGATCGTCGGCTCGCGCGGCCATGGCCCGCTGCGGCGCACGCTGCTCGGCAGCACCTCGCGCGCGCTGATCTCGGGCGCGGCCTCCCCGCTGCTCGTGGTTCCCCGCGGGACCTCGATGGACCCGCTCGGGCTCCGTCGCCAGCAGACCGCCGCCGCGGCCTAGGCCCTCGCGCCGATCCGATCGGCGCGCAGCCGCCCTCCCCGGGTCGGCGCGAAGGTGATCGCGCGCCTGGTCACGCCCTCCGCCCGGGCGCCGGGCCGAACCTCGAGGCGGCGGGCCGAGAGGACCGCGCGAATCACGATCTTCATCTCGAACGCGGCGAAGCTCGCGCCGAGGCAGCGGCGGATGCCGCCGCCGAACGGAATCCACTCGTAGGTGCCCGGCGGATCGTCGAGGAACCGTTCGGGACGGAAGGCGAGCGGCTCCGGGTAGAGGTCGTCGCGACGGTGCATCAGATAGATCGAGGGGGCGATGTTGACGCCCGCGGGCAGCTCCCAGCCCCCGAACTCCATCGGCGCCTGCAGGCAGCGGACGACCGCGGGCACGACCGGCCGCAGGCGCAGGCTCTCCTTGACCACGGCGTCGAGATAGTCGTCGTCGCCGGCCGCCTCCGCCGCGATCAGGCGCGCGAGCACGCGGGGATTGCGGGTCAGCTGCTCGAACGTCCAGGCGAGTGCGGTCGCCGTCGTCTCGTGCCCCGCGAGGAGCAGGGTCATCAGCTCGTCGCGCAGCTCGGAGTCGGTCAGCGGCTGCCCGTCGGGATCCCGCGCGGCCAGCAGCATCGAGAAGATGTCGTCGCCCTCGGCGCCGTGGGGGTCGGCCCGGCGGGAGCGGATCTCCTCGTAGAGGAGCGCGTCGGCGCGCTCCCGCATTGCGGCGAACCGCCGCCAGGGGCTCAGCGGCCCGCTGCGGTTTGCGGTCAACGCCAGGGCCAGCACCCGAGGGCGGCTGCCGACCGTGTCGAGCAGGCTTCGCAGCGGTCCTCCGATCCGCTCGCGGCGGGCGGCGTCCTCGAATCCGAATACCGCCCGCATGATCACCTCGAGCGTGATCGCCTGCATGCTCGGGAGGACGCCGAACACCCGGCCGTCGGGCCATTCCGCGACCCGGCGCTCCGCGACCTCCTCCATCATCGCGCCGTACTCGCGCATCCGCTCGCCGTGGAACGGAGGCAGGAGCAGCCGCCGGTGGCGAAGATGCTCGGGACCGTCGAGCAACAGGACCGAACCGGGACCGAGCAGGGGCGCGAGCGTGATGTTGCCCTCGCCGGCGAAGAGGACGTCGGGGTCGCCCGTGAAGACCTGCTTGACGGCCTCGGGATCGCAGGTGACCACGAGCTCGCGATCGGGGGTCGGGCGGAGGGTGAAGTAGTCGCCGCAGCGCTCCCGGCAGGCATCGAGGAACCGCGTCGGCGTCAGCATGAAGCCGACGCTCATCATCAGGTTGGAGAGGTCGGGCCGGGGCGGCATCCCCCCGCGGGGCGGGGCCGCCGGAGCCGGTGTGGCGCTCGCGGTCACCGG
>JADFCZ010000072.1 GCA_018263295.1 Conexibacter sp. | reverse complement strand
GCGAGCGCCTGCGGCTTGCCGAAGGGGACGCGCCCGGCGAGCGGAGTGCCCCGGAAGCGGGTCCACGAGTCGAGGTTGTCGAACTCGACCGCGTCGAACCCCGCATCGGCGCAGGCCTCGATCATCTGCTGGACCCAGCGCGCGGCCGCCTTGCGCTTGGCCTTGGTGCTGAGGTCGACGAGGTACTCGCCGCCCCAGTGGGGGTCGTCGCCGAGCCGCTCGAGCACGAGCTTCCGCGGCCAGTTCGAGTGCTCGTCGGGACGGTTCGTGCCGGACTCGTCCGCCTGCGTCTGAAAGCCGTTGACGTAACAGATCGAGTAGTTGCCGGCTGCCGCCGGGCTACCGCTGAACCAGTCGCGAGAGACGACCGAGACACCGGACGGCAGCGGATAGTCGCCGCCGACCTGGTAGTCGAAGCCGGCGTTCGGCGGCGGCGGCTCGTAGGCCGCGGCGGCCGCCGGCGCGGCGAGCGCGGCGAGGATGACGGCGATCACGAGCGACGGGCGCAGCCGGGTCATGACGTAATCGTCGCAGGCGGCCGAAGCCGGCGGGCAGGTCGGCGTCAGACCCAGCTGACCTCGATCGGCACCTCGGCCAGCTCGTGGTAGCGGTTCCGGCTCAGCCACAGCGAGATCGCCTGGAAGAGCTGCTGCGCGGGCTGCCACATCGCGACCCAGCCGAGGACGACGAGACCCTGGGAGATGCCGACGAAGACCGTCTCGTTGTTCGTCCACTTGTCGAACAGGCTCGAGGCGACGAGGCAGACGACGAGGAAGCCGAAGGCCACGTAGGCCTCGCGACGCTGGCTGCGGGCCGGGAAGATCAGGAACTTGCTCGCGGCCTCGTAGGCGGCGCGGAGGTCGTTGCGGATCGCCTCCTTGACCAGCGGGGCGAGGTCGTCACGGCGCTGCCCGTCGGGCAGCTCGACGGTCAGGTACTGCGGGCGCGCGTCGCGGGTGTCGATCCAGACCCGGAGGATCCGCTCCCGGACCTCGTCGCGCAAGGGGCGATCCTCCAGCGGCTCGGTGCTGAACGGGTCGAAGAGGTCGTCGACCGAAGGGGCCCGAATCGCGAATTCAGCCACGGCGGCAAGCTACGGCCGGGGCCGGACGGGGCTGGATGACTTCTGGGCCGCAAGTCCCGAGAGCAGCGCCCGGAGCCCGGCGGCGGCGCGCTCGCGGGCCGCCTCGGGGTCCTCGGCCCGGGCCAGTTGCAGGCCCGCCTCGGTCAGGGCACCGAGGACCATCACCGCCAGTTCGGGAACGGGCAGCGGGGGAATCTGGCCGGCGTCGATGGCGGCGGTGATCCCGGCCTCGATCAGCCCGAGCCCATAGCGGCGCTCGACCTCGTGCCAGTCCTCCCAGCCGAGGACGGCGGGGCCGTCGATCAGGACGATCTGCTGGGCCTGGGGGTCGAGGCTGAGGTCGAGGAACTGGTCGACGGCGGCGAGCAGGACGCCGAGCGGGTCGCCGGCGTCGAGACCGGAGAGGTCGAAGCTCGCGGTCAGCTCCGCCTCGACCTCCTCGAAGACCGCGGCGAAGAGCCCGCGCTTGCCGTCGAAGTGGTGGTAGAGGGCGCCGCGCGTCACTCCGGCGGCGGCGGCGATCTCCTCGCTGCTCACCGCCTCGTAGCCGCGCTCGGCGAACAGCGGGCGGGCGGCCTCGAGCAGCGCCGCGCGAGTCGCCTCGCGGCGCTCGGCCTGCGTCCGTCGCGCCGTCACCGGCAGCTCCCGACTTGACATACAACCTGTTCGTATGTTAGATACATGATGTTCGTATGTAATCTACCCAGCGGCGGCAGCCGCGGCAAGGGGTTCGATCATGAGTGCAGGCGGCGACGGATTCACGGCGGGCAGGGTCGCGCTCGACGCGGGCCCGATCCACTACCGGGAAGGCGGCTCCGGGCCGCCGATCGTCTTCGTCCACGGAGCGATCGCGAACGGCCGGCTCTGGACCGCCGTCGCGTCCGAGCTGGCGGGCGGGTACCGCTGCATCGTCCCCGACTGGACGATGGGCTCGCACCCCGAGGCCATGAACCCGGACGCCGACCTCTCCCCCCGCGGCCAGGCGCGGCTGATCGACGAGTTCATGAGCGCCCTCGGACTCGACGACGTGACCATCGTCGCCAACGACTCCGGCGGCGCCGTCAGCCAGATCCTCGTCACCGAAAGGCCCGGCCGCGTCGGGCGGCTCGTGCTGACCAACTGCGACAGCTTCGAGCACTTCCCGCCCGGGACCTTCAAGACGATGGTCTGGATGGCACGCGCACCCGGCGGCTACTCGGCGCTGGTCAACGCGATGCGCATCCGCGCGATCCGCACCTCCCCGATCGCATACGGCGCGCTGACGAGCGGACCGGCCGACGACGAGCTGCTGCGTGCCTTCACCGAGCCGCAGGTCCGCGACGCGGGGATCCGCCGCGACGGCCGGAAGTTCGTCGCCGCCATGCGCCCGGCCGACACCCTGGCCGCGGGGGCGAAGCTGCCCGGCCTCGAGATCCCGGCGCTGATGGCGTGGGGCGTCGACGATCGGTTCTTCAAGCTCGACCATGCCCGCCGCATCGCCGACGCGATCCCCGATGCGAAGCTCGTCGAGATCGCCGGGGCATCGACGTTCGTCTCGCTCGACCGGCCGCAGGAGCTCGCCGCGGCGATCGCGGACTTCATGGCGCCGCCCGGATGATCTCCTCCTCGATCCGGGCGGCGACCGTGGCCGGCTGCTCGCCCTCGGTGCTCAGCACCAGGTCGACCCCCGGCAGGCCCTTCATCGACTTCGCCAGGCGCTGCGATGCGTTGAGGAGCTCGGGAAGCCCCTGCCAGCCGGCCGGCTCGCGGGCCAGGATCCGGTCGCGAAGCGTCCGCGGGTCGGCCTCGAGGGCGATCAGCGTCGTCTCGGCGGCCCCGGTCGCGGCCATCACCGCGCGGCGGTGCTCGTCATCGGCGAGCGTCGCGGTCACGAGCAGGATGGCGCAGCCGAACTCGGCGTAGGAGGCGGCGAGCATTCGCAGGTGCTCGACCGAGCGGTCACGCCCGATCGGCGGATGCGACCGCTCGACGTCGTCGCACTCGACGAGGGCGGCATCGACCCCGGACTCGCCGAGCGAATCGTGCAGCGACGCCGCGACCTCGCTCTTGCCGGCCCCCGGCGGACCGGTGATGACGACCGCTCTCACGCTTCGAACCATGGCAGGACCGCATGGCCAGCGGGGTCGCGTCTTCCCGTCCGGCCCGGCACCAATCATGCCGCGCTCGAGATGACGGGCGGGACCCAGACGACAGCCACGGCGACGCCGGGGGGAGGCTCCTCCTCCGCCTTCGCCGACCCCTCGCTGCGGGCCTGGCAACGCCGCGCGCTCGGTGCCGCCGAGAGCTGGCGCGGCGGTCCGTTCCTGATCGCGGCGGCGCCGGGCGCCGGCAAGACGCGGCCGTCCCTGGTCCTGGCGCGCGAGCTCCTGCGACGGCGCGAGATCGACCGGGTCGCGATCGTCTGCCCGACGGCGCCGCTGACCCGGCAGTGGGCCGCAGCGGCCGCGGCCCAGGGGCTGCAGCTCCAGCCCGATGCCGCCAACCTGCGGACGACGGACGACTTCCATGGGATCGCCGTCACCTATGCCCGCGCATCCGCCTCGGCTGCGACCTACGGGCGCGAGTGCGGGCCGCGGACGCTGGTCATCGCCGACGAGGTCCACCACCTCGGCGACGAGCTCGCCTGGGGCGCGGGCTTCAGGAAGGCGTTCGCCGCCGCCGACCGCAAGCTCCTGCTCTCGGGGACGCCGTTCCGGAGCGACGACGCCCCGATCCCCGGCATCTCCTACGACGCCTCCGGGTTCGCCGAGCCCGACATCGCCTACTCCTACGCGGAGGCGATCCGCGACGGCGTCTGCCGCCGGGTCGTGTTCGTGCCGTTCGACGGCACCCTCGTCTGGCAGAGCGGCGAGGACACGATCGAGAG
Source organism: Conexibacter sp. (assembly GCA_018263295.1). GTDB lineage: Bacteria > Actinomycetota > Thermoleophilia > Solirubrobacterales > 70-9 > RHKX01. Next base: position 21,576 of record JADFCZ010000072.1, on the reverse strand, counting down.
CTCGTTCGCCGAGGAGCTGCCGGCCCGCGAACGCGGCCGTCGCTACCGGACGGCGATCTCGACCGAGCTGCCGGAGGGGCTGCCGCGGATCCTCCGCCAGGCGGACGAGAAACTGACCGGGGTCCGGGCCGACGGCCATCGCGACGCCGGGGGCCTCGTCATCGCCGCCGACAGCACTCACGCCCGGGTCGTAGCGGCGGCGCTGGCCGACATCTCCGGCGAGAAGCCGACCGTCGTGCTGCACCAGGACGCCGGCGCCCACCGCCGCCTCCGCGAGTTCGCCTCCGGTAAGGGCCGCTGGATCGTCGCCGTCAACATGGTCTCCGAGGGTGTCGACATTCCGCGGCTCCGGGTCGGCGTCTACGCGACCGCGGCGAAGACGGCGATGATCTTCCGTCAGATCGTCGGCCGGTTCGTCCGCGTGGGAAGCGGCAGCGGCGACCGCAGTTGGCTCTTCCTCCCGGCCGAGCCGGTGCTGCGCTCGCACGCGGCCCAGGTCGAGGACGAGATCCACCGGGTGATGAGACGCGCCCGCGGCGAGGACGAGGGCTGGGAGCAGCCCGAGGACCATGTCCAGACCGAGCGCTCCGACCCCGAGCTCGGCTTCGTCCCGGTCGCCGCCGACGTCGTCCCGCAGATGAACCTGTTCGGGGAGCCGGGCGACGTCGCGGTGCAGCCGATGGCGGCCCCGCCGCCGGCGCGCGCAGCGGCCGCGGCCGAGCCGGAGGAGCCGGCGCCCCTGCCCGCCTTCGAGCGCCGCCGGATCCTCAGGGCGCGCCGCCACAGCCTCGTCTCCGAGCTCGCACGGAGCCGTCGCTGCGGGCATCGCGAGGCGAACCGGTGGATCAACTCGAAGCTCGGGATCCGCCGTGTCGACGACGCCACGATCGCGCAGCTCGAGCGCTCCTGCGAACTGCTCGTCGCCGAGCTCGGGCGCAGCCGCTGAGAACTCGGGTCAGAGCTCGCGCTCGTAGACGTACATCAGCTCCTGACCGCTGCGGTTCGTGAAGCCGAAGCGCTCGTAGAGCCGGTGGGCGTCGGCGTCGCCCTCGTCGGTACCGAGGAAGACGTAGTCGCAGCCGCGCTCGCCGCAGAGCGCGAGGGCCGCCTCCATCAGCGCGCCGCCGAGCCCGCGGCGACGCGCTTCGCCGACGACGTAGAGCTCGGCGATGTAGGCCTCGTCGAGCTCCGACCAGATCGACGGCTGAAAGCGGATGACGAGGATGCCGTCGGGGCCCTCGCCCGCAAGCAGCACCGCGGTGCCGCCCGACGCGAGCAGGTCCCGGATCCGGGCGGCGATCCGCTCCGGCCCCGGGCTCGGCTCGTCGTATTCGGCGTTGAAGCGGTGCAGGAGGGCGCCGATCGCCTCCGCGTCCGCCTCCCCCGCCCGCCGGACCACGCCCATCGCGCCAGAGTCGTCCCGCCGCAGGGCGGCGGTCAGACCTCCTGGTAGAGCGGCCCGTCGCCGCCCTCGGGCATCGTCAGGCGGCCGCCCTTGGCGTTGATCGCGCCGCACTGGACGCAGTTGGACGCGGTCACGTGGACGTCGACCTCGGCAGCGCCGTTGTCGATCTGATCCTCGGGGATCTCGTAGACCTGCGCCGGGCACATCGACACCCAGGTCTGAGCGACCTCGCGCGGCACGTGGGTCTGGATCCGGACGTGGTTGGGAGCGTCGTCGCGGGTCGCGTTGCCGCTGAGGAAGACCGAGCCGAGCTTGTCGAACGTGAGCTCGCCGTCGGGAGCCGGATAGTCGTCCGATGCCGAGCCGAGGAACACCTCGACCTCGGAGTCGGGCTCGCTCTCCTTGTGGCCGGGAGGCAGTGCGCCGCCCGACAGCAGCCAGGCGTTCGCGATCGCGCCGAAGGCCACGAAGCCCTTGTCGCCGTGCTGGCGGACGTTGCGGGCCCGGTAGAGGTCCTTCTCGATCTCCGAGCCCCTGACCTTCGTCTCGTAGCCGGAGAAGTCGACCGACTCGGGATCGCCCTTCAGGCTCTCGACGATCGCCTCGGCGGCGAACATGCCGGCGTGCATCGCGAGGTGGATGCCCTTCAGGTAGGGGACGTTGACCATCGCGACGTTGTCGCCGCACATGACCATCCCCGGAACCGCGAGCTTCTTCGGCATCGACCAGTAGCCGCCCGACGGAATCGTCTTCGCGCCCCAGCCCACCCGCTTGCCGCCCTCGAGGAGGTCGCGGACGAACGGGTGCGTCTTGAACTGCTGCAGGAGGTCGTGGCAGGAGAACGTCGCGTCGGTCGTGTCGAGGCCGGCGACCATGCCGATGCAGAGCTTGTCCTCGCCCATCGGGTAGATGAACGAGCCGCCGAACTCGTTGTACTTCGGCGACTTGCGCATCGGCCAGTTCATCGTGTGGATGACCCGGTCGAGCGGCTTCGGGACCTCCCAGACCTCCTTGACGCCGATCTCCCAGCGCTTGGCGTCACCGGCGAGGTCGTAGTAGTCGATCGCGCAGTCGGTCAGGTGGCCGAGGGTGCCCTCGGCGAGGACCGTCGCCTTCGCCATCAGGTCGGAGCCGGGCTCGAAGTTGCCGAGCTCGTTGCCGTCGCGGTCGCGGCCCTTGTCGCCGGAGCGGACGCCGCGGACGATGCGGTCCTCGACGAGGAGCTTGTCGGCGACCGTCTCGGTCAGCAGGTAGGCACCGGCCTCCTCGGCCCGATCGGCCAGGAACCGGCTCAGCTTCGAGACCGAGGTGACGTAGTTGCCGTGGTTGCGGAAGTTCGGAGGCGGCGGCTTCAGCGGGATCGCCTTCGACTTGGTCAGCAGATAGACGGCGTCCTTCTCGACCTTCTGGTAGACGGGCCAGTCGTCCGGGTCGAGGTCGGGGAAGAGCTTCTCCATCGCCGACGGGACCATGTTCGCCCCGCTCAGGTTGTGAGCGCCGCAGACCTTGCCCTTCTCGATCACCGCGACCGGGATCTCGCCGAGCTTCTCGGTCAGCTCGGGCTCGTCCTCGAGCAGCTGCATGACCCGGTTCGCGCAGGCGAGGCCGGCGGGCCCGCCGCCGACGATGACGATGCCGGCCTCCAACCGCTCCTCTTCGGGATCGGTCGGAGGGCCGACATGCGCGCCGGGATCGAACGGCGGCGGGAACTCCGCTGGAGCGACGCCCATCTTCGGCTCAGCCGCCCTTCTTGGCCTTGATGGCCTCGGTCAGCTTGGGCATGATCTTGTGGAGATCGCCCACGACGCCGAGGTCGCAGAACTCGAAGATCGGCGCGTTCTGGTCCTTGTTGATCGCGAGGATGTTCTCGGAGCTCTGCATGCCGACCTTGTGCTGGATCGCGCCGGAGATCCCGACGGCGAGGTACAGCTTCGGTGCGACCGTCTTGCCGGTCTGGCCGATCTGGGTCGAGTACGGGTACCAGCCGGCGTCGACGACCGCGCGGGTCGCGGCGACGGCTCCGCCCATCGACTCGGCCAGGTCCTCGGCGAGCTTGAAGTTGTCCTTCTCGCCCAGTCCGCGACCTCCACCGACGAGGATCTCTGCGTCCTCGATGTTGACGTCCTCTCCCCGAGCCTCGCCGCGGGTGACCATCGTCGCCTTCGTCGACCACTCGGACAGCTCGACCTCGACGTCCTCGACCTCGGCGGCGCCCGAACCGGACTCCTTGACGTCGAAGGCGTTCAGGCGGCCGATGATGATGCCGGGCTCGCTGACGTAACCGACGTCGACGATCGCCGAGTCCTGCAGGACCGGACGCTCGGCGACGAGCTTGCCGTCGGCGGCCTTGACCGCGGTCACCTCCATCGTCACACCGGCACCGAGGCGGGCCGTCAGACCGGCGCCGATCTCGAAGCCGAGCAGACCGCCCCCGAACAGGGCGTAGCCGATGCCGTTGTCGGTGATGACCTTCGCCATCACGTCGACGATCGGCTGGGCGAGGCCCTCCGGGCACGACTTGGCGCGGTAGACCTTCGCGGCGCCGTAGTCGCCGAGCGATGCAGCGGCGTCATCGGAGACGTCGCCGACCACGACCGCGGAGGCGGTGCCGCCGGTCTCGGAGGCCAGCTTCGCGGCCTCGGAGATCGCTCCGAGCGAGTTCTTGTTGAAGACGCCCTCGTCGTCGTGGAGGGCGTAGACCAGGATGTCCGCCATCTAGATCAGCTTCCTTTCGTCGAGCCAAGCGACGATCTTCTCGACCGTCTCGTTGGTGTCCTCGTCCTCGAACACCTCGCCGGCCTGCTTCTCGGGCGGCGGGTTGATCGCGAGGACCTGGGTCTGGGAGCCGGCCTCGCCGACCTTGTCGGACTCGATGCCGACGTCGCCGGCGCCCTTGGTGTCGAGCGGCTTCTTCTTGGCGCCCATGATCGCCTTCAGCGACGGGTAGCGCGGCTCGTTGATCGCGTCGCCGACGCTGATCACGGCCGGGAGCTGGATCTCGACGGTGTCGTAGCCGTACTCGGCCTGACGCTCGCAGCGGAGCTTCTCGCCGTCGACGTCCATCTGGATCACCTGCGTCAGCGACGGCATCCTCAGGTGGTCGGCCACGACGGCGCCGATCGTGTAGCACTCCCCGTCGTCGGACTGCTGCCCGAGCAGGACGAGGTCGGGCGACTCGCTCTCGAGCACCTTCGCGAGCGCGTAGCCGGTGGCGCAGACGTCCGAGCCGGAAAGCGAGTCGTCGGTGAGGTGCACGGAACGGTCGGCGCCGAGGGCGACGGCCTTGTGCAGGGCGCGCTGGGCGGTGTCGGGGCCCATCGTGACCGCGACGATCTCGTCGACCTGGACAGCTCCGCCCTCGCGGATCTGCATGGCGGCCTCGATGCCGTGCGTGTCGAACTGGTTGAGGGTCTTCTCACCCGAGCGGTCGAGCCGCTTGGTGGCCGGATCGAGCCGCTTCTGCACGGCAGCGTCCGGGACCTCCTTGACAAGACAACAGATCTTCAAAGTGGGTGCCTCCTTGGGGGACTTGCGGCCGCGAATGCTACCGATTCGGGCAGTTGACTGACTAGTCAATCGGTAGCGGAGGATCACCGCCGCTGCGATGATCGGGGCGTGCAGGAGTTCCGCATCCTGACGGTCCCCTACGAGCTCGGCCGGCTCCGAGACGGAACCGGCACGGGCGCCGAAGCGCTGCTCGGAGCGGGCGCCGCGGATGCCCTCGCCTCCGCCGGAGCACGGGTAGGCGACGAGACGATCGCCCTCGACGAACACTTCGGGACGACCGGCCACGGCGACGTCGATGCCGCGTTCGCGCTGATCGCCGCGGTCGCGGGCCGGGTCGGCGATGCCGCGGCGGCGGGCGCGGTGCCGGTGGTCCTCGGAGGCAGCTGCTTCCTCGGCGTCGGCGTGACGGCCGGGCTGCCGGCGCCCCATCCGCCCGTGCTCTACCTCGACGCCCACGCCGACTTCAACCATCCCGACAGCTCCGAGCACGGCTACTTCGACGGGATGGGCCTGGCGGTGATGACCGGCGGCGCCTGGCAGGGGATGTTCTCCACCCTCGCCGGCGCCGAGCCGATCCCGGAGTCGAGCGTCGTCCTCGCCGGCGCTCGCGACTTCGACCCGTCGGAGGAGGAACGCCTGCGGCGCTCGGGCATCAGCCACCTCCCGCCGGCGGAGCTGCGCTCGCCCGACCGGTTGATCCGGACCCTGGATGCGATCGCCCCGCCGGAGACCGGCGTCTACGTCCACCTCGACCTCGACGTGATCGATCCGTCGGTCGCCCCCGCGAACGTCTACGCGGCTCCGGGAGGGCTCGACGGAGAGGGACTGGTCGGGCTGGTCAGCGCGGTTGCCGCCACCCGCCCGGTCAGGGCCGCGGCGCTCACCTGTTACGACACCGGATTCGATCCCGACCGGCGGATCCCGCCGATCGCCAACGAGGTGCTCGAGGCGGTGGCGCGGAGCCTGTGACCGCTAGGCCGCGGCGCCGACGCCGCTGCGCAGGAACTCGACGATGTCGTCGGTCGGCGCGCCCGGCGTGAAGACCTCGGCGACGCCGAGGCGCTTGAGCTCGGGGATGTCGTCGGCGGGGATCGTCCCGCCGACGGTGACCAGCACGTCCTCGGCCCCCTGCTCACGCAGCATGTCGACGATCTTCGGGACCAGGGTCATGTGTGCCCCGGAGAGAATCGAGAGGCCGACCGCGTCGGCGTCCTCCTGGATCACCGTCGCGGCGATCTGCTCCGGCGTCTGGTGCAGACCGGTGTAGATGACCTCCATTCCGGCGTCGCGGAGGGCGCGGGCGATGATCTTCGCCCCGCGGTCGTGACCGTCGAGTCCGGGCTTGGCGACCACGACTCTGATCTTCCGTTCGCTCATCGCCCGGAAGGGTATCCGGCGCCGCCACCGCGGCGTACCCTCGTCAGCGCGGCTCGCTCGCGCCCGGCTCTCGGCCGGCGCTGTCGATCACCGCCTGAGCGATCAGAACGAGGAAGCCCGCGTAGAGGATGATCCCGAGGAACTTGAAGATGTCCTCGAGGGCCGCCCCCGCCTCGAGCGTGGTGTGGTCGTCAAGGAGATCCACCGCCTCCGAGAGGCCCATTCCGATGAGCGCGCCGGCGAGCAGCAACACCGGCGTCGACGTGAGAAGCCGATCGCGAAACCGCCAGAGCAACCAGCCGAGCGCCACCACGTAGCCGAGCTCGATGAGCGGCACTCCGACCACCGAGGACGCGGCTTCGTGGACCGTCAGGCTGTCATCGACCGCCATCACGAGGCCGAGAAACCCGAAGCCGAAGAGGATCGGCTCCTCCGGCCGCCGGAGCCGGCGAGCGAGGAAGGCGGCGGTGAGGGCAACCGCCGCAGCCGCCACCCAGATGACGACTTCGATTCGGGTCAGGATCCCGGTCGCGAAGTCGAGCCCCTTGACCGCATTCGGGTCCTTCGTCAGGGTCGACAGCGGCTCGCCGCGCAGCTCGCTGAGTACCGCCATCCCGCCGATGAGCAGCAGGCCGATCCCGACCAGGATCGCGAACAGAGCGACTTGGCGTCGAGGCATTACCGGGGCGCCCGGAGAAGTCGCGGCCACCGGCCGCTGCAGTTCAACACCGGCGGGTGCAACCGGCCCGAAATGGCTCTGCTCGTAATGCTTCATAGCTGTCCGACATAATCGGCAGCGCAGCGCCACTTCATTAGCGCCTACCCCAATCGGTGCAACCGGCCTCCTGCTGGGGCAATCTTATATCCGCACCAGATATTCGGGACGCAAGCAGTCGCAGGCTGCAAGACCGGAGCGACCGCCAGATCATCGAGCGGTAGGCGAACCCCGCTGGACCTGAAGGCTCAGCCGCAGCTCGGCCAGGGCGAGGAGCCCGAGCGCATCTTCAGCCTGACGGCGACGAAGGCCTGGGTCTTGTAGCTGTAGTCGATGGGATCGCCGCCCGGAGAGCGCGGCGAGGTCTTCCAGGTCGAGCGCATGAACTGGAAGGCCCCGCGATAGGTGCCGCCGGAGCCGATCGCGTTCGGGTTGCCGCCGGACTCGCAGGCGGCGACGCGCTTCGCCCACTTCTTGTTCTTCTTCGAGACGTGACGCTCGAAGACGCCGTCGAGGGGCCGCTTGTGGGTGCCGGGCGCGTGGTGCTTGGACGCCGGCGCCGCGGTCGCGCCGAGGGCGAGGACGAGGGCGAGCGCCGCCGCGGCGGCGATGACGACTGTGAGCATTCGGTTCGGGAGGGAGGCCATGAAGGCGGGCACCCTAAGGATCCCGTTAGCGAAGCGTTAGCCCTCGACCCGGAGCTGCAAGATCTCGCCCAGAACCGGGTTCCAGGAGGATTCGGGCGCGAGGCGGCGGGGACGCCGGGCGGCGACTCTGCCTACGACCCGTTGGTGACGCCGCTGACCACGACGAAGATCGCGACGATCGCGATCAGCGCGATCACGCCGATCATCACCGTGCCGGTGCCGATCACCGTCTTCTTGACGTTGAGTTCCTCGTCGGGCCCCTCGCTGAACACGTCCTGGCGGACGTCGATCGCGTCGGCGGTGCCGCCGCTCCGGTGCTCTGCCTCCTGCTGACGGCGAGCGGCCTCCTCGGCGAGCTCGCGGGTCGCGTAGTTGGAGAGGGCCTGCGCCTCGCCGGTTCGACGGACGTCCCAGCCCTCGACGTCGCTGCGGACGACTTCGAAATCGCTCATGCCGCACCCCTACCCAACACCCGCCCCTTCAATCGGGCGGGCCGCCGGAGCCTCTGCCCGGACAGCGCGCAGTCGAGCGGCCCCGAGGGCCGCGAGTCGGGCAGTCACCTAGTAGACGGGCGTCTCGGTGTAGGTGCCGAAGACCCGCTGCATCGCCGCGACCATCTCCCCCTCGCTGACCCGGGCCCGGGCGCAGTCGACGAGCAGCGGCATCAGGTTGCGGTCCTCGGCGGCGGCACGCTCGAGCGCCGCCAGCGCCGCCTCGGCGGCGGCGTCGTCGCGGCGGGCCATCGTCTCGGCGAGCCGCTCCTTCTGGCGCGACTCGGCCGCCGGGTCGGGGCGATGGATCTCGGTCAGCTCGTCGTCGTCGACCCGGAACGCGTTGACGCCGACCATGATCCGCTCCTCCTTCTCGAGCGCGGCCTGGTGCTCGAAGGCGGCGTCGGCGATCTCGCGCTGCGGGAAGTTGGACTCGATCGCGGCGACCATGCCGCCGAGCTCGTCGATCCGCGCGAAGTAGTCGTAGGCGGCGGCCTCCATCTCGTCGGTCAGCTTCTCGACGAAGTAGGAGCCGCCGAGCGGGTCGACGGTGTTGGTGACGCCGGACTCGTGGGCGATCACCTGCTGGGTGCGGAGGGCGATGCGAACAGCCTCCTCGGTCGGCAGCGCGAGCGCCTCGTCGAAGCTGTTGGTGTGCAGCGACTGGGTGCCGCCGAGGACGCCGGCGAGCGCCTCGATCGTCGTCCGGACGATGTTCACGAGCGGCTGCTGGGCGGTCAGGCTGACGCCGGCCGTCTGCGTGTGGGTGCGCATCAGCATCGACTTCGGGTTCTTCGCGCCGAACGTGTCCCGGAGCTCGCGAGCCCAGATCCGGCGCGCCGCGCGGTATTTGGCGATCTCCTCGAAGAAGTCGATGTGGGCGTTGAAGAAGAACGAGAGGCGCGGCGCGAAATCGTCGACGTCGAGGCCGCGCTCGACGGCACGCTCGACGTAGGTGAGGCCGTCCTTGAGGGTGAAGGCGAGCTCCTGCTGCGCGGTCGAACCGGCCTCGCGGATGTGGTAGCCGGAGATCGAGATCGGATGCCAGCGGGGCATCTCCTGCGCGCACCACTCGACCATGTCGGTGACGAGCCGCATCGCCGGCTCGATCGGGAAGCACCACTCCTTCTGGGCGATGTACTCCTTGAGGATGTCGGTCTGGATCGTCCCGCCGAGCTTCTCCGGCGCGATCCCCTTCTCCTCGGCGGCGACGACGTAGAAGGCCAGCAGGATCGCGGCGGGAGCGTTGATCGTCATCGAGACCGTCACCTCGTCGAGCGAGATCCCGTCGAAGAGCGTCTCCATGTCGTCGACGGTGTCGAGGGCGACCCCCTCCACGCCGACCTCTCCCAGCGAGCGCGCATGGTCGGAATCCAGGCCCATCAGGGTCGGCATGTCGAACGCCGTCGACAGGCCCGTCTGGCCGTGGTCGAGCAGGTAGCGGAACCGCTCGTTGGTCTCCTCGACCGTCCCGAACCCGGCGAACTGGCGCATCGTCCAGAGCCGGCCGCGGTACATCGACGGGTAGACGCCGCGCGTGTAGGGGAACGAGCCCGGGAAGCTTTCGTCGCGCTCGGCGTCGTGGCCGGAGAGGTCGTCGGCGGTGTAGAGCGGCGCGACGGGATGGCCGGAGAGCGTCTCGAACGGCACGTCGCGCTCGCGCTCGCGCGAGTACTCCTCCTCCATCCACTGGTGCGCCCTGCGCTCGGAACCGGGCTCGATCGCCATTCCGGGAAGGCTACCGGCGCGGCGGTGCCCCGACGCGGAGGCGTCCGCCCGGTCGCGGCGGATAGGTTGCCGTCATGGGGATCGAGTGGCCCGACGAAGTCGACGCGGTGCTCGGCGGTGACCTCGCGGCCGGGCTCGCCTACCTGACGCCCGCCCGGGGCGTCGTGATCACGCCGATGGCGCCGCTCGGGCTCCGCGACCGCGAGGCCGGCACCGTGACGGTGACGACTTCGCTCGGCCTCTGGAAGAAGCTCGACCGAATTCGCGCCAACCCGGGCGTCGCCGTGGCCTTCCATGCCCGCGATCACGCCGACTCCGACCGGCCGGAGTTCGTCCTCGTCCAGGGCGAGGCGAGAGTCCAGCCGGCACCCGACCGCGCCTGGCTCGACTCGATCCGGGGCCGGTGGGAGCACTTCCTCGGACCGATCGAGGGTGGGTTCCGCGGCCGCTGGCTGCGCGTCTATTACTACGAGCGGGTGGCGATAACGATCGCCGTCCGCCGGATCGTCGTCTGGCCGACGCTCGGCTGCGCCGGCGAGCCGCAGGTTCACGGCGAGCCGCTGCCCGCACCCCCGGCGCCGCAGTCCCCGCCGAAGCACGGCACCGGCCCGCGGACCGATGCGGCCCGGCTCGCGACCGAGGTCGGCAGGCTCCCCCACTCGCTGCTCGGCTGGGCCGGCGGCGACGGGCTGCCGATGGCGGTCGCCGTCGCGGCGACCGGCAGCGGGCCGGAGGGGGCCGAACTGGTCGTCCCCGCCTCGGTGCGGCCCGAGGGCGGCCGCCGGGCCGGGCTCACCGCTCACCGCTTCGAGCCGCGGATGGTCGGACAGGAGCAGCGCATTTACACGGGTTGGCTCGACGTCGCCGGCGGCCGCGCGGTCTACGCGCCCCACACCCGGGCCGGCTACCGGCTGCCGGCGTCGAAGGCGCTGATGACGATCGGGAGCGGGGCGACGACCCGCCTCGGGATCCGCAAGGCCCGCGAGCGCGGCCTCGCCTGAACGCCCCTAGGGGGTGAGCAGGACCTTGAGCTCCTCAGTGCCCGGCCGCCGGAGCTCGGCGAAGCACTCCGAAGCATCCTCGAGCGGATGCCGGGAGGTGACGAGCTCGCCGACCGGAACCCGGCCGCCGGCGAGCAGCGTCACCGCCTCGTCGAAGTCCCGGGGGCGGTAGGCGAACGAGCCCCGCAGCACCGCCTCCTTCAGCATCACGTTGAGCTGCGAGATCGGCACTGGCTCCTCGAGCATGCCGACGAGGGCGATCGTCCCCTCCGGCGCGACCAGCTCGACCGCCAGCCCGGGGGCCGAAACGTGTCCGGCGCACTCGATCACCGCCTCGGGAGCGCGGCCGCCGAGCGCGCCGAGGACCGCCTCGTGCACGCCCTCGAGCCCGGTGACGTGGGGAGCGCCGAGGCGCTTCGCCAGCTCACGCCGGCCGGGGTTCGGCTCGACGACCACGATGTCCTCGAAGCCGCGACCGCGCAACCCGACCAGCGTCATCGCGCCGATCGGACCGCAGCCGAGGACGCAGACCGGCTGCCCGGGCTCGGCGCCCGAGACGTCGATGCCGTGGAGGCCGACGGCGAGCGGCTCGACGAGCGCGCCGTGCTCAAGCTCGATGTCCTCCGGCAGCCGCCAGAGCATCGCGGCGTCGCAGACCATCCGCTCGGCGTAGCCGCCGTCGTTGGTGCCGAGGCCGATCCCGCTGGCCATCGCCAGCGGAATGTCGAGCTCGTCGACGGGCGCGAACGGGTAGACGCAGACGCGGTCGCCCTCGGACCAGTCCTCGACCCCGGGGCCGACGCCTGCGAGCGTTCCCGACAGCTCGTGGCCGAGCACCGAGCCCTCGGGCAGGACGCCGGAGGGAAGCATGTGGAGGTCCGAGCCGCAGATCCCGCAGGCGGCGACGTCGACGAGCACCTGGCCCTCGCCGGGCGAGGGGTCGTCGACCTCCCGCACCTCGAGGGTCTGCTCGGGTCCGACGGCTACAACCTTCACGCGTACTCCTCGGGGATGCGCTCCGGCCAACCGATCTCGGCCTCGAGCTGGGCGGCAAGTGATATCAGCAGGTCCTCGCGATTCGGCGGTGCGATCAGCTGCCCGGCGAGCGGGAGTCCGCCCGGCGAGCTCGGCGGGAGCGGCACCGACGCGGCCGGCTGTCCCGTGTAGTTCCAGGCGATCGCGCAGGGGTAGGAGCGCGAGATGCTGAGCAGCGTCCGCAGCGCGCCCCGGCCCGCCCAGCGACCCGACGGCGGCGGCGGGATCCCGACGACCGGCGTCAGCAGGACGTCGGCCTCCTCGAAGATCCGGTTGAGGCGCTCGGCGTGTCCCGCCTCGGCGGCGCGGGAGCGGCGCACGACCGCGCCCGGCAGCATGCTCCCCATCCGGATCATGCCGCGGGTCCGCCCCTCGAGCCGCTCGCGGTTGGGGAACTCGCGGCCCTCGCCGGCGATGCCGCCGAGGTACCGGGGGGTGATGTCGTCGCCGACCCGGCCCCAGTCGGGATCGCGCTCGAAGACGGTGTGGCCGAGCGAGCTGAGGACGTCGCCGATCCGCGCGATGCCGCCCTTGACCTCATCGGCGATGATCGGCGGCGCCGCCGGCCGCGGCGCGCTCACCGTCGTCGCGATCCGCAGCGTCCCGGGCGGCGTGGCGGCCGCCTCGACGTAGGGCCGCTCCGGCGGTGGCGGGGTGTCGGCATCGCCCGGCTCCGCGCCGGCCGCCACGTCGAGCCAGAGCGCGGTGTCGATGACCCTGCGGGTGAGACAGCCGGTGACCGTGAGCCCGAGCCAGTGCTCGTGCTCGGGCAGCAGGCTGATCCGCCCGCGCTGGGGCTTGAGGCCGAACAGCCCGCAGTGGGCGGCGGGAATCCGGATCGAGCCGCCGCCGTCGGACGCCGAGGCGGCTCCGATCAGACCGGCGGCGACGGCGGCGCCGGAGCCGCCGCTGGAGCCGCCGGAGTTCCGCTCGGGATTCCAGGGGTTGCGCGTCCGCCCCCACGTCTGGCTCTCGGTGAACGGCCAGATCGCGAGCTCGGGCAGGTTGGTCTTGCCGACGAGCACGGCGCCCGCCTCGCGCAGGCGCCGGTAGTGGGCGGAGTCCGCTGCGGCGGGGGCGTCGACGGCGGCGGTTCCGTGCGTCGTCAGTTCGCCGGCGACGTCGAGTTCGTCCTTGACGGCGATCGGAACGCCCAGCAGCGGCGCGGTCTCCCCCGCCGCGATCCGCCGATCAGCCTCCGCGGCCTCGGCGAGGGCGCGCTCGGCGAGCACCACCCGGAAGGCGTTCAGCCGACCGTCGAAGCGCTCGATCCGCTCGAGATAGGTCGAGACGAGGTCGTGGGAGCTGACGGCGCCGTCGCGGAGGAGCTCCGCCTGGCGGTGGATCCCGGCGAAGGCCAGCTCGGAGGCGTCCATCGGCCGCGATCCTATTCGCTCGCGGGCGCCGATCAACGACGCGGCGGGCGACCCCGCGGGACGGCCGAGCGGCGCCTGGCGACGACGCTGCCGCCGCCGACCAGGGTCGCGACCGCGAGGACGCCGGCCGCCGCCAGCGTGCGGCCGAGCTTCTCGAAGCGCATCACCGGCCAGCCGCGCTCGGCGGCGATCCGGGCCAGCGGCGCGTCCGGGTTGACGACGACCGGATGCCCGACGAGCTCCAGCATGGGCAGGTCGGAGACCGAGTCCGAGTACGCCCAGCTCTCGCCGAGGTCGATGCCGTGGTCGGCCGCGAACCGGCGCATCGGCTCGACCTTCAGCTCCCCGTAGTTGAGGCCGCCGATCAGCCTCCCGGTGTAGAGCCCGTCGTCGTCGACCTCGTAGCGGGTTCCGATCCCGCCCTCCATGTCCAGCACCCGTGCGAGGACCTCGACGACACCGTTGCTCGCGGCGCTGACGATGAACGCCGGCCGGCCCGAGTCCTGGTGGCTGCGGACCTCGGCCAGCATCTGCGGATAGATCCGCGGCAGGATCCCCTCGAGCAGGTCGGGCAGCATCCGCCGCAGCGTCCGCGCCGGGACGCCGCGCAGGAGGTCGTTGACGGCCGCGACCAGCGCGTCGGTGTCCGCGTCGGACGCGCCGCGCAACCGGAACCGGAGGTGATCGATGCCCCAGCGGATCACCTGGCCGCGGCTGACGAGCCCGGCTCGGTAAGCCGCGCGCCCGAACTGGGCGCCGCTCGAGCCGGACATCAGCGTCCGGTCGAGGTCGAAGAAGGCTGCGCCGCGGCGCTCCACGTCCGCGAGTCTGACGATGCGACGCCGAGCACGCACAAAACGCCTCCGACCCGGAAATTAAAGCGCCCCCATCGTCCGACCGATAGCTGCCTTTCAGGGGTCTGTCGTCCGCCAGCCCCCTCTTTCAGTCCCAACAGCCATCTCCCGAAGGAGTGACATGAGTACACGCAAACGAGCAATCGCAATCGGCGTCGCCGTGGCCGCATTGGCGGCCGCCGGCCTCGTCTACGCGGCCTGGACGACGTCCGGCAGCGGCAACGGCTACGCGAAGGCCGGCACCGCACAGCAGCTGACGACGGTCGACGTCTCGGCCAGCACGACGGCAACGCTCTACCCGGGCGTCAACGGCGACGTGCAGATCCAGATCCAGAACCCGAACCCCTACCCGGTGCGGGTCACGGCGATCACCGGAAACGGCGCGATCACCGCCGATGCCGGCCACCCCGGCTGCGTGACGACCGGCGTGTCGTTCACCAACCAGACCGGCCTGACGATCGACATCGCGGCGAACTCCAACGCGACCCGGACGCTGACCGGAGCGGCCAGCATGACCAACGCCTCCGACAACGGGTGTCAGGGCGCGACGTTCACGATTCCGGTCACGCTGACGGGCGCGAGCAACGCCTGACGACTCGACGGGAGATGGCGAGCGACGGCGGTAGGGCATGAATGCCCTACCGCCGCCCCGGCGTGCCCGAACGCTCGGCCGTGCCGGGCGTGTAGCCGTGCTCGCATGCACGGTGATCGGACTCGCCGTCGCGATCGCCTGGGGTGCTTCCCGGCCTCCGGGCCCGGTCACCGAGGCCGCCAAGCGCCGGCCCGCAATCTCCATCACGGGCCGCGTCGAGAACATCTACCCGGGGATCCGGGCCCGGATCCCGTTGACGCTGCGGAACCGCTCCCGTCGCACGCTGATCGTGAAGAGCGTCAGGGCGCGGCCCGGCAATCCGCCGGCGTCGTGCCCGGGCTCGAACCTGCTGACGCGACGTAAGCGGGTCGGGCAGAAGGTGCCGCCACGGCAGCGACGACGCGTCGACTACCCGGTCGTGCTGTCGACGACGGCTCCCGACGCCTGCCAGGACGCGCGTTTCCCGCTCCGGTACCGGGCCCGGGTGGTGCGCCCGTGAGGGCCTGGCGCATCCTGCTGCGGGTTCTCGCCGCGGCCGCGGCGTCACTGCTTTTCGCCGGAACCGCGCTCGCCTCGTGGAACGCCAACGGCTCCGGCCACGGCTACTCGGGCGCGCGCACGCTCGGCTCGCCGGCGGCGCCGACGGTGTCGGCGTCGGGCAGGCAGGTCACCGTCAACTGGAGCGCGCCCTCGACCGGTGCTCCCTCGACCGGTTATGTCGTCAAGCGATACGACGACTCCAACAACCAGGCCACGATCGGATCGGGCTGCTCGGGAACCGTGACCGGCACCTCCTGCACGGAAACGTCGGTACCGACCGGAACCTGGACCTACACCGTGACCGCGGCCCGCGGAAACTGGCGCGGCACCGAGAGCCCGAAGAGCGGTTCCGTGACGATCGCAGCTCCCGAACTGTCGCTGTCGCCGACCACCGTGAACAGCTTCCCGACCTCCCTGAGCGGCCAGATCGCGAGCTTCACCGCGGGGCAGACGATCACCTACCGGCTCGACGACCCATCGACCGGAACCGTCCTGACCGGCTCGACCACTCCCTCGACCGTCCCGGCCAACGGGCAGGCGACCGCCTCGGTGACGATTCCAGCGGGCACCTCCAACGGGTCCCACACCGTCTACGCGGTCGGCAGCGGCGGCGAGACGGCGAGCCGCAGCATCTCGGTCAACGCGCCGAAGGTCACGGCCTCGGTGATCGCCAAGTCGAACGGCGGACGGCCCGGGAAGATCCGCCAGGGCGGCACGTACTACGTCTTCGCGAACGTGAGTGGCAGCGGCAGCCCGCCGACCGGCCTCGCCTCGCTGACCGCCGATGCGAGCGCGATCACCACCGGGCAGACGGCGGCCCCCCTCAGCAACGGCTCCTTCACCGTCGGGGGCCAGAGCTACAACTACCGCTCGGCTGTCCTGACCGCCAACGCGACGCTCTCGGAGGGCAGCAAGGCCTACACCGTCAGGCTGACCGACAGCGGCGGGACCGTGACCAACTCGAACTACTCGGTCACGGTCGACAACTCCCGACCGACAGGCACCGACGTCCAGACGACGAACGTCTCCGGCGGCACCGCGGGCCGAGCCGAGCCCGGGGACACGATGACCCTGACCTTCAGCGAGCAGATGGAGGAGATCTCGGTGCTCGCCGGCTGGAGCGGCGCGGCCACCAACGTCGTCGTCCGGCTCAACAACGCCACCAACGACACCGTCACGATCTACAACGCAACCAACACGACCCTGCTTCCGCTGGGAACGGTCAACCTGGGCCGTAGCGACTACACGGCCTCCAACCGAACCTTCGGCGCCACGGGTACGCCGTCGACGATGGTCATGAACGGCAACCAGGTGACCCTCACGCTCGGCACCGCGAGCGGATCGGTGACGACCGCGGCCGCGGCCTCGGCTATGACCTGGGCGCCGGCCACGGGTGCGACCGACGTCGCCGGCAACACCGCGCAGACGACGACCGCGACCGAGTCGGGCGCGTCGGACCTGAACTTCTGAACGACGCCCGGCGAACTCACGCCGGGCCACGCCCGCCGCGGCGCTAAACCTCGATCAATATCGCGTCGCCCTGCCCGCCGCCGCTGCAGATCGCGGCGCAGCCGAGGCCGCCGCCGCGGCGGCGCAGCTCGTGGACGAGGGTGCCGATGATGCGGCCGCCGGAGGCGCCGATCGGGTGGCCGAGGGCGATCGCGCCGCCGTTGACGTTGACCTTGTCCTCGTCGATGTCGAGCATCCGGATCGAGTTGATGGCGACCGATGCGAAGGCCTCGTTGAACTCCCAGAGGTCGACGTCCTCGGGGGTCTTGCCGACCTTCTCCAGCGCCTGGCGGGCGGCCTTGGCGGGGGTCCGGGCGAGGTAGGCGTAGTCGTCGGCGATGTTGCCGTAGGCGATGATCGTCCCGAGCGCCTCCTTACCGTTGGCGGCGGCCCACTCGTCGGAGGCCACGACGACCGCGGCGGCGCCGTCGTTGACGCCCGGCGCGTTGCCGGCGGTGTGGGTGGCGTCGTCGCCGCCGACCGCCCTCAGCTTCGCGAGCGTCTCGATGTCGGTGTCCGGGCGGATCGCCTCGTCGACCTCGACGACGCTCTCCGACTTCCGGGTCTTGACGGTGACGGAGACGATCTCGTCGGCGAGCCGTCCCTCGTCGGTCGCCTTCGCGGCGAGCTGGTGGGAGCGGGTCGCGAACCGGTCCATGTCGGGCCGGGTTATCTCGAGCTCGTTGCCGACCTCGCTGGCCTCGTTGATCATCTGCTTGCCGGTGAAGGGGTTGGTGAGACCGTCGTGGGTCATCGCGTCGATCGCCTTGACGTCGCCCATCCGGAACCCGAACCGGGCACCGGGCAGCAGGTACGGGGCGTTCGACATCGATTCCATCCCCCCGCCGAGGCCGACGGCGACGTCGCCGGCGCGGATCGCCTGATCGAGCAGCCCGACCGAGCGCATGCCGGAGGCGCAGACCTTGTTGATCGTCTCCGACGGGACCTCCTTCGGGATGCCGCCCTTGATCTGTGCCTGCCGCGAGGGGATCTGGCCCTGGCCGGCCTGCAGGACCTGGCCGTAGACGACCGCCTCGACCTGGTCGGGCGCGACGTCGGCCCGCTCGAGGGCGCCGCCGATCGCGTTGCCGGCGAGCTCGGGGGCGGCGAGCGCGGCCAGCGCTCCGCCCATCTTCGCGAACGGGGTGCGGGCGGTGGAAAGAATCACGGTCTTCGGCATTCGGGGCGTTCTCCTGGGTGGGACGAGGTGACGGTGCCGGGGAATCGTAGAGGCCGGGCGCCTCGCGGCAGCTATCGTGGCGCCCTCGATGACCAGGATGCGCCTCGAGCTCACAGACCGGGACCCGGCCGACTCCGCCGCCGACCTGCTCTGCATCGGCATCCACGACGGCGAGGAGCTGCCCGGATGGCTCGCCGATGCCGCCGGCGCCGGCGACGTCCGGACCGGCTGGCGCGAGCTGACGCTGCTGCGGCCGGGCTCGCCCGGCCGCGTGCTCGTCGTCGGGCTCGGCGACCGCGAGGACTTCGATCCGGAGCGCGCCCGGGTCGCCGCCGCCCTCGCCGCGCGCCGGGCGCGGCGCTACGGAGCCGGCGAGCTCGCCTGGGTCGTGCCGGACCACGAGCGCAGGGCGAGCATCGCCGCCGCCCTGACCGCAGGGACGATCCTCGCCGGCTACCGCTTCGACCGTTTCAAGCGCGATCGCGACGATGTCGACGAGGCGGGCGTCGCGACGCTGACGCTGATCGGGGCCGAGGATCCCGGCGGACTCGCCGCCACGGCGAAGGTCGCCGCCGAGGCCGCCAACCGGGCCCGCGATCTCCAGAACCTCCCGGCCAACTACGCCGACCCGGCGTTCATCGCCACCCGCGCCCGCGAGATCGCGGACGCCCACGCGAGCGTCTCGGTCGAGGTCCTCGGCCCGGACGAACTGGAGCGCGAGGGAATGGGCGGCATCCTCGCCGTCGCCGCCGGATCGGCCAAGGAGCCGGCGCTGATCGTCCTCCGCCATTCGGGTTCCGGCGGCGGCTCGGCGCCGCTGCTGGGGCTGGTCGGCAAAACGGTGACCTTCGACTCCGGCGGGATCTCGCTGAAGCCCTCCGCCGGCATGCACGAGATGAAGATGGACATGTCGGGCGGAGCCGCGGTGCTCGAGGCGACGGCGGCGATCGCCGAGCTCGCGCTGCCGATCGAGCTGATCGCGGTGCTGCCGGC
Organism: Conexibacter sp.; assembly: GCA_018263295.1. Classification (GTDB taxonomy): domain Bacteria; phylum Actinomycetota; class Thermoleophilia; order Solirubrobacterales; family 70-9; genus RHKX01. Next base: position 2,626 of record JADFCZ010000072.1, on the reverse strand, counting down.
CGTCGAGAACATGCCCAGCGGAACCGCGACCCGCCCGAGCGACGTCATCACCCAGCTCAACGGCCTCACCGTCGAGGTCAACAACACCGACGCCGAGGGCCGCCTGATCCTCGCCGACGCCCTGACCTGGTGCGCGCGTCAGGGCGCCGACCGGATCGTCGACGTGGCGACCCTGACCGGCGCCGTCGTCGTCGCGCTCGGCTCGACCTACGCCGGGCTGATGGCGAACGACGACGAGTGGGCGGAGGAGGTCGCCGCCGCCGGCGCGATCGTCGGCGAGCTCGCCTGGCGGCTGCCGCTCCATCGCGAGTACACCGACCTGACGAAGGGCAAGGTCGCCGACCTCTCGAACGCCGGCGCCAAGCGCAAGGCCGGGACGCTCTATGCCGGCGCCTACCTCGAGCAGTTCGTCGAGGGCGCGACATGGGCGCACCTGGACATCGCCGGCACCGCCTGGGACGTCGGGCGCGAGTACGTCGGCAAGGGTGCCAGCGGCTACGGAGTCCGCCTCCTCGTCGAGCTCGCGCGCCGTCACGCCGAGCGAGGCTGATCGCCGCCGTCCTGAGAGAATCGCCGCCATGGACTTCGAACTGAGCGACGAGCAGCGCCTACTCCGAGACACGGTCAGGGACTTCGCCCGCAACGAGGTCGCCCCGGCGGCGGCGGAGCTCGACGAGACGAAGGCATTCCCCTACGAGCTGGTGAAGAAGCTCGGCGAGCTCGGGCTGATGGGAATCCCGTTCCCCACCGAGTACGGAGGCGGCGGCGCCGACACCCTCTCCTATGCCCTCGCGGTCGAGGAGCTGGCCCGGATCGACTCCTCGGTGGCGATCACGATGGCCGCGCACACATCGCTCGGCACGATGCCCATATATATGTGGGGTGACGATGCCCAGCGCGAGGAGTGGCTGCCGCAGCTCTGCTCGGGCGAGCGGCTCGCGGCCTTCGGGCTGACCGAGCCGGACGCCGGCTCTGACGCCGGCAACACGCGGACCCGCGCAGCCCTCGACGGCGGCGAGTGGGTGATCGAAGGCGCCAAGCAGTTCATCACCAACTCCGGCACCGACATCTCCGGCTGCGTGACGATCACCGCGCGCACCGGCGACGACGAGATCTCGAACATCATCGTCCCGAACGGGACTCCCGGCTACGAGATCGGCGAGGCCTACCGGAAGATGGGCTGGAACGCCTCCGACACGCGGCCGCTCAGCTTCGACGGCTGCCGCGTCCCCGAGGCCAACCTGCTCGGCCCCCGCGGGCAGGGCTTCAAGCAGTTCCTGCAGATCCTCGACGGCGGCCGGATCGGCGTCGCCGCGATGGGCCTCGGGCTCGCCCAGGGCGCCCTCGACGAGGCCGTCGCCTACGCGAAGGAGCGACGCGCCTTCGGCCAGCCGATCTCCCGCTTCCAGACGATCCAGGCGAAGATCGCCGACATCGCGACCGAGATCGAGGCGGCCAGGCTGCTGACCTACCGCGCCGCGGTCCTCAAGGACCGGGGGGAGAACTTCTCGCTCACCGCGGCGCAGGCGAAGCTGAAGACCGGCCGGCTCGCGGTCCGCGCGGCCGAGGAGGCGGTGCAGATCCACGGCGGATACGGCCTGATCGAGGAGTACCCCGTCTGCCGGTTCTACCGGGATGCGAAGATCCTGACGATCGGCGAGGGCACCGACGAGGTCCAGCAGATGGTCATCGCCCGCGCTCTCGGCCTCTAGTCAGATCAGTGCGCGGCTCGCGGCCCTCCGGGCCGCTCGACTGCGCGCACGGATCCCGGATTCCCCGCATACCGCGCGTTTTCCCTGAATCCCTCCGGCCAGGCGTCCAGGGCGCGCCGAAGCGTGGGATAAGGTGCGGCCCGTCGGCCGGTCGAGCCGGTCGAAACAGGGCATGAGCGACGAGGCAACAGCACCGCAGCACCAGGAGCCGGTGGCCGAAGAGGCCAGCGCGCCCGCGCTCGCCTCGGAGATCTCTCGTCGTGTCGGCGCCATCCTCGACGCCGTCGAGCGCGAGGCGACCCGGCTCCGCGAGGAGGCCCGCGGGGACGCCGCCCGCTACCTCGGCGACGCCCGCCGCCAGGCGGATGCGCTGGTCGCCGAGCGCCGGCAGCGGATCGCCGAGCTGAGCGACGAGCTGGTCGCGAAGTCGGAGGCCGTCGTCTCCCGCCTCGACGACGCCGAGCCGGTCCGCGATGGATTCGAGAACCTGGTCCGCGCTCTCGGCGACGCCGCCGAGCGGCTGGCCGAAGAGGCCGACCCCGAGGCTCCGGCGCCGGACATCCCGCCCGCGGCCCCGACGGCGCCGCCCGCGCCCGCCCACCAACCCGCTCCGGGGCTCCCGCTCCGGCGGCGGCCTACGCGCCGCCGCCTCCGGCGCCCGGATACGCGATGCCGTACCCGCCCGCTGCACCGGCGGCCACCGCTGCAACGGCGTCGGAGCCCGCCGCCCCCGCTCCGCTTCCCGAACCGGCCCGGCAGACCCCCGCGGCGGGCTCGTTCCGCGAGCAGCCGCCCCCGGAGCGGACGCCGCCGCCGGCCGGGTTCGCGCAGCCGCGGGGCAGCACCTGGCGCGACCTCGACAACGCCCGGGTCGTCGCGATTCGGATGGCGAGCACGGGCAGCACCCGGGCCGA
>JADFCZ010000071.1 GCA_018263295.1 Conexibacter sp. | reverse complement strand
CGAACCATGACTGGGGGTTGGATGGGTCCGACCGAGCAGCGACGGCGCCGTCGCCTTCGCTGGTCGCTGCCTGCCGCGGTCCTGCTCGCCCTGCTGCTTCCGGCGACGGCGCTCGCCGCCGACACGACGATCCTGACGGGCCCAGCGGAGGGCGCGACGATTGCCGACGCTACGCCCGACTTCACCTTCACCTCAGAGGATGATCCCGCCGCGACCTTCGAGTGCCGGGTCGACACCGACTTCTTCGAGGTCTGCTCGGACCCGCATACCACCAAGTTCCTCATTGACGGGACCCACATCTTCGAGGTCCGTGCGGTCGACGCAGGCTCGAACCCGGATCTGACCCCGGCATTCCGCAACTTCACCGTCGACACGACCCCGCCCGACGCCACGATCGACTCCGGCCCGGCCGGCGGCAGCACGATCTCGGACCCGACGCCGACCTTCGGCTTCTCGAGCGAAGCGGGCGCGACGTTCGAGTGCCGGGTCGACACCGACTCCTTCGGCCCCTGCTCCGGTCCGGTCGACACCCACACCCCCGGGGCCCTCGGAGACGGCGCCCACACCTTCGAGGTCCGGGCGACCGACGCGGCCGGCAACACCAATCTGACTCCCTCGTCGCGATCGTTCACCGTCGACACGACGCCGCCGGACACGGGGATCGACTCCGGGCCGTCCGGGACCACCGCCGACGTGACCCCGACCTTCGACTTCTCCGGCGGTGGGGTGGGCGCGACGTACGAGTGCCGGGTCGACGCCGGTGGCTTCGGCGCCTGCTCCGGGCCCGGGCGCTCCCACACGACGGGTGTCCTCTCCGACGGTGCCCACACTTTCGCGGTTCGCGCCACGGACGCCGCCGGGAACGTCGACCTCTCCCCGGCCACACGGGCCTTCACGGTCGACGCCACCGCTCCCGCCGTCGAGATCACCAACCAGCCTTCGACGAGGGTTCAGACTCGCGAAAAGAGCGCACGCGTCGCGGTCGAATTCCTTTCAGAGGCGGGGGCGGTCTTCGAGTGCCGGCTCGACGACCGCGCCTATCAGCCGTGTAGTTCGCCGTTCTCGACGCCGGCCGCCGCCGGCAGCGGAAAGGGTCGAGAGCATTCGATCTCCGTCAGGGCGACGGACGCCGTCGGCAACACGGGCGCACCGACACGGATCGAGTTCAGGGTTCGCCGTGCGCCGCCGCTGGAGAAACGGGCGGCTCTGAAGACGGTTCGAACCGCCTTGAAGCGGCACGGCTTTGCGCGCCGGGTCGTCAGGTCGGTCGAAGCGGACTGCAAACGTCGCGGCCGCTACCGGTTCGCCTGCCGGTTCTCGACCCGATTCCCCGGGTACCAGCTGCGGGGTCGCGGAAAGGTGAAGCTCGGCGAATCGCTGTCCTATGCCTTTCGCGTCAAGGCACAGGGCGTCCGCCTGACCCTGACCGACGAGAACGAGGGGTAGCCGACCGGCTCGGGTCCTCCGCCTAGCAGGGATGTCCGGAGGCGTCGAAGCAGGGCGGATCGGGATTCGCCGGCGCGGGTGCGGGCTCGGGAGCCGGCGCCGGTGCCGGAGCCGGGGCGACCGGGGTCGGGACCACCGGCGTGGTCGGAGTGGTCGCCACCGGATCGCGCGTTCGCCGCCCGGCCCGTCGCGCAGCGGCTGCCGCAGCGGCCGCGGCCTCCGCAGCTCGCTGCTCGGCGATCGCTGCTCGCGTCCGCCTCACGGCGGCGGCACCGGCGCTGGCTCCCCGGCGGGCACCGGCGCGCTCACCGGCCTCGCGGCCCGCCCGCGCGCCGTCGCTCGCCCCTGTATCCGCGGCATCCTTCGCCGCTTGGGCCCGGACGAGGTCGAACGACGACTCGAACGCCGCGGACTCGATCGCGTCGGCTTGAACGGAGTCGACGCCGCCGGTCTTGCCGATCGCGTAGCCGGCGAGGCCGATGCCGATCGCGATGAGCAGGGCGGTCGCGGCGATTCCCAGCCGCCGGGCCCGGGTCCCGGACAACCGGCGCGCAACCGGCCGTAGAGCCTCGGACGTGGTCGGCAGGTTCATGGCCCGCGCACCTCGACGTCGTCGGGAGCCGGCAGGTCGGCATCCGCGAACTCCTCGAGGTAGGCCGACCGGTAGCTCTCCCGGTAGGCGGGTTCGAAGGCGTCCCGGCGGGCTGAGCGGAAGGCCTCGGCGTAGCCGTCGCGGGCGCCCACCGCGGTGCCCTGCACGCGCCCGGCTTCGAACCCCGCCTCCTGAGCCTGATCGGCGTCGACCACCTGCGAGACGCCGATCGCGTAGCCGCCGACCCCGATCGCGAGCCCCACGGCCAGCGCCGGAACCGCGATCGCGAGGCGCCGGATCTGCCGCCGCCGCTCGAAGGCCTCGAATCCGTCCCCGACCCCGAGCAGTCTGTCGCGCCAGGCTGACAAGCCCTTGCGAACGCCATCGACTCCATGCAACTCCATCACCCGCTGAACAGCGTAAACCTCGCGGGGAGCCGGTGGGTCCACCAACCGGAGGGACTCTATTCTGCGATCCGGCCCCGATAGCTCAGCTGGATAGAGCGACTCCCTCCTAAGGAGTAGGCCCCTGGTTCGAATCCAGGTCGGGGCATCGAGGGGATGCCCGGGCGATCCCGCCTCGCATCGGCGCCGCACGTGACAATCGCAACTTTCCCGTTATCCTGTCCGCCGGGTTGAGGTTGCTTGGGTTGAGGTTGCTTGGGGGCATATGCAGATGACGTCGAGAGGCGATTCCGGTCGTCTTGATGTGGCCGAGCGAGGTACGCCGCCCGGAGTCGGGAGCCCCGGTCGCGCGCCGACCGTCCTTGTCGTCGACAATCACCCGGTCTACCGTGACGGGCTCGCGCAGGCACTCGAGTCGCGGACCGACCTCGAGCTCGTCGGCGAGGCCGAGGGGGGACGTGAGGCGCTCGAGCGGATCCGCGAGCTGGGACCGGAGGTGGCAGTGGTGGACATGCGGATGCCGGGGCTCGACGGGCTGGGCGTCCTGAACGCGGTCGGCCGCGAGTCTCCCGGAACGCGGATCCTGTTCATCTCCGCCTACCTGGACGGCGAGATCGCCTACCAGGCCCTGGCCGAGGGCGCAGCGGGGTACATCTCGAAGGACAGCCCGCGGCAGCTGATCTGCGACGCGATCGTGACGGTCGCGAATGGCGGCATTGCCCTCTGCCCGGAGGTCGAGGTCGATCTCGCCTCCGAGATCCGCAAGCGGACCAGGATCGAGCGCGGCGCTCTGAGCGAGCGCGAGATCGAGGTTCTGCGCGGGGTCGCGGAAGGATGGTCTGCCGCGGAGATCGGCAGGCGCCTTCACCTGAGCCCGACGACCGTCAAGTCGCACCTGCGCAACCTCTACGCGAAGCTCGACGTCGGCGATCGTGCTGCCGCGGTCGCCGAAGCGATGCGAAGGGGGCTGCTCGAGTGAACCGGGAGCAGCGGCTCGGGCTCGTCGCCCGGCAGTGGGCGGTGATCGCCCTCGCGGCCGCTCTCTTCACGGCGATCTTCATTGCGCGGTTCGCCTTCGACCAGAGCGAGGTCGAGGTGCTGCTGCTCTGCGCCGTGCCGATCGCGATCCTCGCGGCCGAGTTCGGCCTGCCCGGAGCGGTCGCCAGCGCCCGCAAGCAGGTCGATCGCGAGATCGCCGCCAGGCGGGGTGCCGAGCGCCAGGGAGCCGAGCTCAAGCGCCTCGCCGAGGAGCGCCGGCGCCTCGCTCTGGAAGCGGTCGCGACCGAGGAGGAGACGCGGCGCCGGATCGCGGAGGACCTCCACGACGGGGCGCTGCAGACGTTGCTGGCTGCGAAGCAAGACCTTTTCGAGGCCAGCGCCGGCCGGGCCGGTGTGATGATGGCCCTGATGGGCGTGGATGACGGGATCGCCGGTCTGCGGCGGGCGGTCGGCATGCTTCACCCCGTCACGTTCGAGCACGACGGGCTTGCGAGTGCGCTCGACGCGATCGCCTCCGATGCCGAGCGCCGGGGCGGTTTCCGCTGCGGGGTACGGGTCGACGAGGACGCCGGGGGTCCTCACGACCAGATGGTCCTCTCACTTGCCCGTGAGCTGCTGACCAACGCGGCGAAGCACTCGGGCGCCTCACAGGTCACGATCGCCGTCGGTCGCGACAACGGCAGCCTCGTGCTCGAAGTCACCGATGACGGCTGCGGCTTCGACGCTGCCGGGCGCAGTTCCGGCCCTTGCAACGGGCACATCGGGCTTGCCGCCGCCGCCCGCCGCGCCCGGGCGCTCGGCGGAGATCTGACGGTCAGCAGCGAACCCGGGTCCGGCACCTCGGTCTCGGTTTCACTCCCGGTCGCCGCTTCTCGGGGGTAAGACCGCGAGAATCTCCCTCCTCCGATCGGAGGAGGCAACCCCTCCTATTGCGGGCCGGCCAACCATCCCCAGATGCGATCGAACTGACGTTGACCTGAGCCCGCTGAGGGTACGAAGCTAGGACCGTACGAACCCTCGCCTTCGGGGGTTGGGCGGAATCGAGGGGGAGCCTCATGAGAACCGTTCGTTTCGTAGTCGCGGCCATCACGACGATGACGTTGCTCGCCTTCACCGCCGACGCAGCCTTCGGCGGCGCCGTGATCTCCAACGGCACGGTCGCCCTGGGGGTCAACGACAACGCCCAGCTGAACTTCAACGACGGCTCGCGATTCGCCGGGGTCACCTACGAGGCGACCGGCAACGACGGCACCCGTGCAGGCTGCCAATGCGAGGGGTGGGGCGCCGGCGTCGCTGACCCCGGTGGCAACTTCTCGGGCTCCGCGAACAACGACGTGACCGGCCCTGGCGGGGTGAACCTCGACCCCGTGAGCTTCACCTCCGACGCGTCGACCGCGACGTCGGTCGTTTCGATCGACGACAAGCTGAGGGTTACCCACGCCTTCGCCCCGTCGCCGGCGACGCCGAACCTCTATGAGATCAAGGTCACCCTCGAGAACATCGGCACCACCCCATTGCCGGACGTCCGTTACACACGGCTGATGGACTGGGACGTCGAGCCGACGGCGTTCGACGAATTCGTGACGATCCAGCGTGGCACGACGCCGGCGCCGGCCGGCTCCCTGATCTACTCCAGTGACGACGGATTCGCGGATTCCGATCCGTTCGGATCTCGCGCGCCAATCGATCCGGCCAGCGAGAACGCGGACTACACCGACAAGGGCCCCGACGACCACGGCGCGCTCTTCGACTTCAGCTTCGGATCGCTCGCGGTCGGCGAGAAGAAGGAGTTCAGCATCTTCTACGGCGCGGCCGGCACCGAGACGGCGGCAAACGCCGCCATCAGTGCCGCGGCGCTGGAGCTCTACTCGCTCGGGCAGCCGAACGGCGGCGAGCTGACCGGCGAGCCGAACACGTTCATCTGGGGGTTCAAGGCGGTCGGAGGCGCGCCGGTGATCCCGCCGACGCTGACTCTGACCCCGGAGACGGCGACGAACCCGATCAACACTGCTCACACGCTGACGGCGGAGCTCAAGGACAGTCTCGGCAACCCGGTTCCCGGGTCGGACATCGTGTTCGAGGTCAGCGGCGCCAACCCGCAACCGGCGGTCACGAAGACGACCGGAGCCGACGGGAAGGCGACCGACACCTACACCGGCACCAGCGCCGGCGGCGACACGATCAAGGCCTGTCTCGACGGCAACGGAAACGACGCCTGCGATGCGGACGAGGTGACCGATACCGCAACAAAGACCTGGACCGGCGGCGTCACCAACCAGCCGCCGACCGCCGACGCCGGCGCCGACCAGACGGTCGAATCGGGGGCCGCGGTGAACCTGAACGGGGCCGGGTCCTCCGACCCCGACGGCGACCCGCTGACCTACAGCTGGACTCAGACCGGCGGTCCATCGGTGACGATCGCCGGCGCCAACACGGCGACCCCGAGCGCGACCGCACCGACCGGGCCGGCGACGCTGACGTTCCAGCTCGAGGTCTGCGACGACGGCTCGCCGTCGCTCTGCGACACCGACACGGTGGCGGTCGAGGTCAAGGCGCCCGTCGTCAGCGGTAACGACTACGCCGCGCGGGTGATCGTCAACAATCCGACATGGGCCAGTGGCTCCGGGGCGAAGACGAGGGGCTTCGTCGTCAAGGTGACGAACCTCGGCACCGGGCCGTTCACGGTCACCGAGAGCGACGTCGCCGCCGAGGTCCTGGTCAACGGCACCGCGACCGGATCGGTTGCCTTCGTCCGTTCGACGATCGCCAAACCGGGCAAGCGGGTCAAGTTCCGCTACGCCTGGACTCACAGCGGAGTCGGTGTCGGTGATGACGTCGAGTACTCCGGCTGTGTGAACGCCGCCGGCGATCCGAACGCCGGCAACGACTGCGCGAGCTACCTGACCACAGCCAAGGCGAGGGTCAAGAAGCGGATCGGCAGGCGTTAGCCGCGAAAGGGACGCCGGGGAGCGCAGGAGGCGTGCCCCGGCGTTCAGGCGGCGCGAAGAGCTCCGGTGCTAACTTCGGCCCCGGAGGAGCAATGAGGAAAACGGAGTACGGGCGTTTCGGCGCTCCAGGTGTCATCTTCGCCGGCCTTGCGATCTGTCTGCTGGCGGCAGTCAGCGCATCGATGGCCCTCGGGGCCAAGGGCGATCTGGATCTGGGCAGCCGTCAGTCCGACGCCGCCGGCGGCGCCGGTGCGAACTCCTGGTCCTACGAGGGCTCGCTGAGCGACGACGGCCGGTTCCTCGCGTTTCGCAGCGAGGCGACCAACCTCGATGTCGAAGACAGCGGCTCGTTCGAGACCACCGTCTACGTCTACGACTTCGACGAGAACACCGTCGAGACCGTCTCCCGCGAGTCGAACCTCGGCCCCCCAGCCGCCGGCGATTCCCGCGAGGAGGAGATCTCCGGCAACGGACGCTTCGTCGTCTTCCGCACCGATGCTCAGAACCTCGGCGGGCCGATCGTCGCCGACGAGAACATCTATGTCTACGACCGGCGCAAAGACGAGGTCGAGCTGATCTCCCGGCGTTCGGCAGCGGCCGGCGGCGAGGGTGCGGATGCGAATTCTGGAACCCCCACGATCTCGGCCAACGGCCGCTACGTCTCCTTCCAGACCCGATCGACCAACCTCGGCGGGCCGATCACCGACGACGGCTTCACCAACGTCTACGTTCGCGACCGCAAGAAGGAGCGGACCTTCCTGGTCTCCCGGCGCTCCGACGGCGGCAAGGGCGGCAAGGACGATTCCTTCGAGCCCTCGATCGCGCCGGACGCCACCGTGGTCGTTTTCGAGAGCCAGGCGCGTAACCTCGGCGGCCCGATCAAGAATTCGGCCAGCGCCAACGTCTACGCCCACGACTGGAGCACGGGCAGGACCAGCATGGTCTCCCGGCGCTCCGACGGCGGCGCAGGGGTCAATTCATCGGCGGACGTCCCTGATGTCTCGGCGAGCGGACGCTACGTCGCCTTCCAGACCGCCGCCACCAACCTCGGCGGCCCGATCAGCGGCACGGCCGATCAGACCAACCTCTACCTGCACGACCGCAAGACGGGCAGCACGAAGCTGGTCTCCCGGCAGTCGAAGAACGATGGTGGGCAGGGCGTGGACGGGAATGCCCTCCGGCCCTCGCTTTCGAACTCGGGCCGATACGTCGCTTTCCAGACCAGCGCCAACAACCTCGGCGGTCCGATCCTCGCCTCATCGAACTCCTACGTCTACGACCGCAAGAGGAAGGTGGCGACCCTGGTCTCGAGGGCCGGGGGAGGCGGACCGGGCGCCAACGAGGCCGGCACCGATCCGGCGATCGCCGGAGGGGGCGGATTCGTCGCTTTCACGACCGAGGCGGACAACATCGATCCACCGGGCCAGCCCGCCTTCCACGGGAACTTCCCGCCGGCGACGAACGTATACCGCTTCCAGCTCAGGCCGTAACGGTCCCCGCGAGCGGCCCGAGGATCACCACGGTTCTGAGGCGCCTCGGCGGGGCACCCGGTGCCCATGCCAAAAGACCACAACGAGCGAGCTCGGATCCTGATCCTTCTCGCGGCCTTCCTGTCCTTTCTGATCTCGGTCGGCCTCTACTTCCTCGACGACAAGACCAATGGGATCTTCGTCGGTTTGTGGGTCCCCTCGATCCTCGCCCTCGGCGCCCTGATCCTGCCGCCCCGCGGGGGTCCGCGCCGATGATCGGCCTGTTCCTCGTCGGCTGCTTCGTCACCGCGATCGTCGCCCTCGCCTGCGGCCTCGTGATCGCCGGCATCCGCGAGGATCAGCGAGCCCGTGAGCGCCTCTCCGAGGAGGGCATCACCGACGTGAAGATCTGACGCGTCCGCGGTCGCCTCCGCGCGATCTTCGACGATGATTCCGAAATGATCGTCGGGGACGTGATCGAGCCGGGCCTGGCGGTCGTCTTCTGCGGCACGGCGCTCGGGGCGGAGTCGGCGCGCCGGCGCGCGTACTACGCGGGACCGGGGAACAAGTTCTGGCCGACGCTGGCCGCGGTCGGGCTGACGCCGCGGCGGCTGGCGCCGGAGGAGTACCCGCGGGTAGTCGATTACGGACTCGGGCTGACCGACCTCTGCAAGACACGCTCGGGCTCGGACGCTGAGATCGGCCTCGGCGGATTCGACCCGGATGGTCTGCGGGCGAAGATCGAGGCCGCCTGCCCGGACTGGCTCGCCTTCACCAGCAAGCACGCCGCGAAGAACGCGCTCGGGCTGAAGGCTGTCGGCTACGGGGTCCGGGCGGAGCGGTTCGGCGGCGCGGCCGTCTTCGTCCTGCCGTCGCCTTCGGGTGCGGCGAGCGGCCACTGGGACATCACGCGATGGCAGGAGCTCGCCGACCTCGTAGCCGGCTGACTCACCGAACCTGCGGAAACCCAACGTGGCGTTGGGTTTCTGCAAGGTCGCGGGAGCGAGGTGGCACACTGAACCGATGGAGTTGTTCGCTTCGCCGCCGGATCATTACGACCGGTTCATGGGGCGCTACTCGGTCCCGCTGGCGGCCGAGCTCGCGGAGGCTGCGGGGATCGCCGGCGAGACGCGGGTGCTCGACGTCGGCTGCGGTCCCGGCGCCCTGACCGCCGAGCTCGCCCGGAGGATCGGGGCCGAGCGGGTCGCGGCGGTCGATCCGGCTGAGCAGTTCGTCGTCGAGTGCCGGCGGCGCGTCCCCGGCGCCGAGGTGAAGACCGGCGCCGCCGAGTTGCTGCCCTGGCCCGACGACGCCTTCGACGCCGCGCTCTCCTGCCTCGTCCTCGCCCACGTCGAGGACGCTGAAGCGATGACCCGCGAGATGGCCCGGATCACCCGCCCGGGCGGCACCGTCGCGTCGTGCATGTGGGACTTCGAGCAGGGCGGGATGACGATGCTGAGGATCTTCTGGTCGGCGATCAGCGAGGTGCGCCCGGGCACCGAGCGCCGCGAGAACCGCCCCGGCACCGGCCCGGGGCAGATCGGCGCGCTGATGGAGCGGGCCGGCGTCGTGGCGATCGAGGACGGCTCGCTGAGCGTCTCCGCCGACTACACGGACTTCGACGACTACTGGGTCCCGTTCACGTTCGGCGTCGGGCCGGCCGGCCAGGCGCTCGCCGCCCTCAGCGGGGAGGAGCGGGCGGTCGTCCGTGAGAGCTGCCGCGCCGCGCTGGGCGACGGCGCGTTCACGCTCGAGGCGCGGGCTTGGTTCGCGCGCGGCGCCGTGCCGACGGGGGAGAACTGAGATGCCGGTCCTCGAGCTGCCCGGCGGCCGCGAGCTCAGCTACGAGACCTGGGGAGATCCCGGCGGCGACCCGCTCCTGTTCAACCACGGCACCGGCGACTCGCGCCTCGCGCGTCACCCCGACGAGGGGCTGACCCGCGACGCCGGGGTCCGGCTGATCACCGTCGACCGCCCTGGCGTCGGCGGCTCCTCGCGCCTCCACGGCCGCAAGCTGCTCGACTGGCCCGCCGACGTCGCCCTGCTCGCCGACGAGCTCGGCCTCGACTACTTCGCCGTCGCCGGCTGGTCCGGCGGCGGGCCGCATGCGCTTGCGATCGCCCACGAGCTCGGCGACCGCGTCAGCCGGATCGTCCTCGCATCGCCGCTCGGGCCCTTCGACCGCCCCGGCGCCCGCGACCTGGTCGAGAACGACGACCTGCGGATGATCTGGAAGCTTAGCCACGCGAAGTGGCTCGCCGGTGTGGCCGGCCGCGCCGAGTCGCGCCTCGCCGTCCACGACCTCCACAAGTTCGTCGCCTCGATCGCCGACGATGCGCCGAGCGACGCCGACGTCCTCGCCGACCCCGAACTCGAGCCGATGTTCGAGGAGGAGATGGGCGAGGCGCTCGCCCAGCACGGGGCCGGCGTCCTCGACGACATGTGGGCCTTCCTCGACTGGGGCTTCGCGCCCGAGGAGATCGCCCAGCCGACTTACCTGTTCCTCGGCGACGCCGACGAGATCCTCAGCCCGGCGATGTACCGCGAGCTCGGCGGGCGGATCCCGTCGTGCGAGGTCACCGAGTGGGAGGGGGGCGGCCACTACGCCCTCTTCCACCACTGGCCGGAGCTGCTCGCCGCCTAGCCCCGGCCGCGGATCCAGATCATCGATCCGACGTAGGCGATCGTGCCGACGCCGAGGATCCAGGTGATCGCGGCCGCGTCGTCGCCCTGCGAGAGCTCGTAGCCCCACGCGACGATGATCGCGACCGCCATCGCCCGCCCGGCTGCGGCCATCGACCGCGTCTCGATCCGCGCGAACCGCTCGTCGCCGTCGACGCCGCCGATCCCGCGCAGCGACTCGCTGCGCTCGGCGAGCGCGAACGCGACCGCGACGACGAGGAAGCAGCAGGCGATGATCAGCCCGTTCGCCGCCTCGCCGCCCGCCGCCGCGGCGGCGAACAGCGCCAGCCCGAGGCCGGCGGTCCAGATCGGCAGCCACCAGCGGCCCTTCCACACCGGTCTCGTCGCCCTGCCTTCACTCATCATCGAACACCTCTTCCACTCGCTTGCCGAAGTGGCGGGCCAGCTTCATCGCCAGCGGCAGGGAGGGCGTGTAGCGCTCCTTCTCGATCGAGTTGATCGTCTGCCGCGAGACGCCGACGGCGGCCCCAAGGTCCTGCTGGGAGAGCCCCGCCTCGTTCCTCAGCGCCCGCACTTCGTTCTTCATCCGGATGTCAAGTTAGCTTGACATCACATCGATGTCAAGCGAGCTTTACGTCGTGATCGCGGCGGCGGGCGGCCGCGACGGCGCGCGCGAGAACTCAATGCCGTCGTCGACCGGGCCCCAGCGGAGCATCGCGATGTCGTAGGGGTAGTTCTGCTTCAGGCTCCACGGCGCCTTCGTCCCCTGCTTCGGAAGCTCGTCGAGGGAGCGGAGCACGTAGCCGGCCTTGAGATCGACCACTGGGACGAGCTCCACCCCCGGGCCCGGCGCCTGCGGGGTGCAGGACGCGTAGCCGTGCTCGTCCATGTGGTTGATCAGACGGCAGGCGTACTTGGAGACGAGGTCGCACTTGAGCGTCCACGAGGCGTTCGTGTAGCCGACCGAGAAGGTCAGGTTCGGGACGCCCGCCAGCATCATCCCCTTGTAGGCGACGGTGTCGGAGAGGTCGATCTCGCGGCCGTCGACGACGACCTCGATGCCGCCGAAGAAGAGCATCTGCAGGCCGGTCGCGGTGACGATGACGTCGGCCTCGAGGTCGCGGCCCGAGGCGAGGCGGATGCCGTCCTCGGTGAACGTCTCGATCCGGTCGGTGACGATCTCGGCGCGACCCGACGCGAGCGCCTCGAAGAGGTCGCCGTCGGGGACCAGGCAGACGCGCTGGTCCCAGGGGTCGTAGTCGGGGTTGAAGTGGGTGTCGACGTCGTAGCCGGCCGGGAGGCTGTCGACGACTCCCTTGCGGAAGAGCCGGCGCATCAGCCGCGGGAAGCGGCGGCTGGCCCGGTAGCTCACCCATTGCAGCGCGACGTTCTTGGCCCGGGTCAGCGAGTAGGCAGCCCGCGACGGCAGGCGGCGGCGCAGCGCCATCGCGATCCGGTCCTTCGCCGGCATCGAGACGACGTAGGTCGGCGAACGCTGGAGCTGGACGACGCTCTTCGCCGTGCCGGCGAGCGCGGGCACGAGGGTGACGGCTGTGGCGCCGCTGCCGATCACGACGACCCGCTTGCCCGAGCAGTCGAGGTCGGCGGGCCAGTGCTGGGGATGGACGATCCGCCCACCGAAGCGCTCGCGGCCGGGGAACTCGGGCGTGTAGCCCTCGTCGTAGCGGAAGTAGCCGGTGCAGCCGCAGACGAACCCGCAGGTCATCGGGAACCGTTCGATCGCCCCGTCCTCGCCGGTCCGCTCGACCTCGACGTGCCAGCGGGCGTCGGCGCTCGACCACTCGGCGCGGACCACGCGGTGGCGGAAGCGGATCTCGTCGCGAACGCCATGCTCGGAGGCCGTCGCCTCGAGGTAGGCGAGGATCTGCGGCCCGTCGGCGATCGCCTCCTGCTCCTCCCAAGGCCGGAACGAGTAGCCGAGCGTGAACATGTCGGAGTCGGAGCGGATGCCGGGGTAGCGGAACAGGTCCCAGGTCCCGCCGATCGCGTCGCGCGCCTCGAGGATCGCGAAGCTCTTGGAGGGACAGCGCTCGCGCAGGTGGCAGGCCGCGCTGATCCCCGAGATCCCGGCGCCGACGATCAGCACGTCGACGTGCTCGACGTCCGCGCGCGCGCCGCTCTCTGTGGCCGTCGCCGGCTCCACGGAGGCGACCCTATCCGGGCGCGGCCGCGGCGTAGTGTGAACCCGACACGGAAGTCAGACTTCGCTGACCGCCGCCGCCGGGGGCACGGCGAGCTCGTCCTCCGCCCGCTCGTCGGCCGGGCGCGAGGGAAGCAGGGCCGCGACGAACAGCGATCCGACCGCGCAGACGCCGGCGGCGACGAGGCACCCGGCCGCGAGCCCGTCGTAGAAGCCGGCGCTCGCGACCTCCCGGAGCAGCGCACCGGACGCGCCGCCGAGCTGATCGGAGATCGCGAAGGCGGCGCCGACCGAGTCGGACGCCGGGCCCACCGGGAGGCCGGCGGTCGCCCCGTCGAAGCCCGATGCGTAGAGCGAGGCGAAGACCGAGCCGATCACGGCGACTCCGAGGGTGCCGCCGAGCTCGCGGGTCGTGTCGTTGACACCCGAGCCGACCCCGGCGTTCGCCGCCGGGACCGCCCCCATGATCGACTCGGTCGCCGGGGCGGAGGTGAACCCCATCGCGGTCCCGAGCACGACCATCTGCGCGGCGATCTCGAGGTAGGAGGTCGAGCCGTCGACCTGGGAGGTCCACGCGAACATGACCGCGCCGAGCGCGAGACCGGTCGCGACGACGGCCTTGTTGCCGATCCGGACGGCGAGGATCGTCCCGACGACCGCGGCGGTCCCGGTCGAGAGAGCCACCGGCAGCAGCCGCACCCCGGTCTCGAGGGCCCCGTAGTCGCGGAGGATCTGGAAGTACTGGGTGATCAGGAAGATGAAGCCGAAGAGGGCGAAGAACGAGAACGTGATCGCGGCCGAGGCGGCGCTGAACCGGGGGTTGCGGAACAGCCGGACGTCGAGCAGCGGCGCGGTCGCTCGCCGCTCGTAGGCGACGAAGCCTCCGAGGGCGGCGACGGCGACGGCGAAGCCGGCGAGCGTCCGCGCCGCCAGCCATCCGTATTCGGGGGCCTCGATGATCGTGAACACGAGCGCGAAGACCCCGAGGGTCGAGAGGCCGAGGCCGATGCGGTCGACCCGCGGCCGGGCCGGGTCGCCGGACTCCGGGACGGTCGCAACCACGAGAGCGAAGGCCGCCGCGGCCAGCGGGAGCTTCATCCAGAACGCCGCCTGCCAGCCGCTCGCCTCGAGCAGCGCGCCGCCGACGATCGGCCCGAGCGCGACGGCGATCCCGGTCGTCGCCCCCCAGAGGCCGATCGCCTTGGCACGCGCCGACCGCTCGGAGAAGAGGTGGACGATCGTCGAGAGCGTTGCCGGGAAGATCACCGCCGCGCCGACGCCCATCAGCGCCCGCCAGCCGATCAGCTCACCGCTCGATCCCGACAGCGAGGCGCCGAGGTTGCCCGCGAAGTAGATCGTGAGGCCGATCAGCAGGAGCCGGCGACGGCCGAACCGGTCGCCGAGGCCGCCGGCGGCGAGGACCAGCGCCGCGAAGGTCAGCGTGTAGGCGTCGACGATCCACTGCAGGTCCCGGGTCGACGCGTCGAGGGTCGTCGAGAGCGTCGGCAGCGTGACGTTGACGATCGTGGTGTCGACGTTGACGGTGAAGGCACAGAGCAGCAGGACTGCGAGGGCGGGCGCTCGGTTCATTCGGGGCTCCTCGGGCGGGTGGGATCCATTCGCGTCCGGGAGTGTAGTACAAAAACATATACCGGCTGGTTATCTATCCGATAGCGCGTTAGACTGGGGCCATGAGCCAGCGCAGCTACCGGCAGATCTGCGGCGTCGCCAAGGCGCTCGACCTGCTCGGCGAGCGTTGGACGCTGCTGGTAATTCGCGAGCTGCTCCTCGGTCCGAAGCGCTTCGGGGCGCTGCGCGACGCGCTTCCCGGAATCAGCGGCAACCTGCTGAGCGCCCGGCTGCGTGCGCTGGCCGAGGCCGGCGTGGTCGAGCGGGTGGAGCTGCCGGCTCCGGCCTCGGTCGAGGCGTATGCGCTGACGGCTCGCGGCGAGGAGCTCCGTCCGGTCATGGAGTCCCTCGCCCTCTGGGGGTACGAGCTGCTCGAGCCCGAGGTGGAGTACGAGCAGGGGTGGGAGGCCAGGCCGTCCTGGCTGACGTCGACGCTTGCCGCGGGCGCGGAGCCCACCGCCCTCGAGCGGCTCGACGGGCGCGCATTCAACTTCGCGGTCGACGGCGATCGCTTCTCGGTCCGGGTGAGCGACGGCGTCGCGCGGGTCCGCCACGGCGAGATCGCCGACCCCGACGCCGAGATGACGACCGACCTGCGCAGCTACGTCGGCCTCGCGACCGGAGAGGCCGAGGCCGGCGACGAGCTGCTGGCATCGCTGTTCGCCGCTCTCGCGGACGGCGAGCCGGCGCCGAGCTAGAGCCCGGCGGGATGCCGGGTCCGGAAGCCCTTGGCCGGGCGCATGTACTCCGACCAGCCCGGGCCCGACTTGTCGCCGTCGGTGATGTAGGAGGTGTCCCAGCGGAGGCCGGCGACGACCATGTAGACGTGCTCCTTGTTGGCGAAGATCGAGACCCACTTGCCGCGGCGCTTCGATCCCCACTTCATGAAGCCGCCCGAGTCGAGCGGGTAGTCGAGGATCCCGGCCTTGTGGAGGACGAACGAGACGGCGCCGGAGCAGTCGTAGCCCTTGTCGGTCCAGTCGCCGTGCCCGCCGCCCCACTTGTACTTCTTGTGCCGGATCTTGTTGCCGGCGCGGATCATCCGCTTGACGGCCTTCGGCGCCGACTTCGGCGCGACGGCGCGGCTGCCGTCGAGGTGGGCGACGGGCTTGGCGGCCGTGGCCGCCGAGGGGCCGGCGATCGCGACGGCGAGCGCCATGCAGGCGAACGCGAGCGCGGCGACGAACGGGTTGCTGCGACGGGACATCCCCACTTGGGTCGGCCGAGGTCGCGGCGCGCTTGAGCTTTCCGCGAGTGCGTCCAGGAAGGTCCGTTCGCCACTCGGGCTTCGCTTTCCCTTGCGCCGCCGGATATGCGAGGCTTCGAGAACGATGAGCGAAGGCCCACCGACTTCAGGTTTCGGCTCCGAGCCGGAGGCGCAGCCGGCTCAGCCCGAGGTTCCCGCCGGCTGGTATCCGCACCCGACGGCCCCCGGCTGGGAGGCTTATTGGACCGGCACCGGGTGGGGCACCGAGACGCGCCCGGCCCAGGCGCCCCCGGCCGCGCCCGAGGCGCCGGCCGAGCCACAGGCGGAGCCCGAGCAAGCCGCTCCCGCCCAGACGACACCCGCCCAGGAGGCGACCGAGGCGGCACCGATGCAGACGACCCCGGCCCAGGAGGCGACCGAGGCGGCTCCCGCCGAGCAGACTCCCGCCGCTTCGTTTCCGGCCACCGCTGCGACGACCGGCGGGGCGCCCCCGGGCGCCGTCGCGACTCCCGCCGCCGCGGGAGCCGGGGCGAGCGCCGCCGCTGCCGGCGAGCGCTCGAACAGCTCGCTGCCCGTCGTCCTCTGCGTCCTCGGCGCCATCGTCACCATCGTCGGCGCGTTCCTGCCGCTGGCGACGAGCAGCTTCGAGGGAATCGACTTCACCGACAACACCTTCGTCGGGCAGGGCCTCGGGATCGCGGTGATCGCGGTCGCCGTGCTCGGCGCGGCACTCGCCGTCTGGAGCTACCTGCAGGGGAACCGCACCTGGCTCGTGGTCCTCCTCGGCGTCGTGATCGTCGCGATCGCCGCCTATATGGGTCTCGTCGGCATCGACGACCTCTCGCCCGAC
>JADFCZ010000070.1 GCA_018263295.1 Conexibacter sp. | reverse complement strand
CCGAGGCGATCAACCCCGACGCCTCGCCCTCCACGGGGATCTTCGCGGTCGCCGTCGGCGGGTTGCTGATGGCGCTCGGCGGCATCGGCCTCGCGCGCGAGAACCGCTGAGGCCCCCGCGCCCGGCAACCGGCGTGACCAGTCCGGCTGCCAGGTAGGCTGGCCCGCGCAACTGCACGGGCGACCGCGATCGGTGCGCCCAGGACCGGGAGGTATGGAGATGACTGACAGCTTCGAGGCGGGGGCGTCCCTGCGCCGTCGCGAGTTCCTGATCGCCGGCGCGGCCGTCGGCGCGGCCACCGCCGTTCCGCTCAACTACGCCGCGGTCGCCCGCAGCGCCGCGACCCCGGTCGCGAAGAACGGCAAGTTCGCGCACGGCGTCGCCTCCGGCTTCCCGTCGCCGAAGGGCGTCACCCTCTGGACCCGCCTCACCGAGGTCGAGCGCTCCTCCCGGCTCACGATCGAGGTCGCCACCGACGACGACTTCCGCCGGATCGTCAAGCGCAGCCAGGTGACCGCGGACAAGGGCGACGACTTCACCGTCCACAAGCGGGTCACGGGCCTCGAGCCGGGTCGCCAGTACTACTACCGCTTCGAGACCAAGAACGAGAACTCCGAGGTCGGCCGCTTCCGGACCCTCCCCGCGCCCGACTCGAACCAGAAGCTGAAGATCGGCTTCTTCTCCTGCCAGAACTACGAGGCCGGCTATTACAACGCCCAGGCGGCGATGGCGAAGGAGGACCTCGACCTCGTCATCTGCCTCGGCGACTACATCTACGAGCACGGGTTCTACGACGGACCGGCCGACCGCGTCGACAAGACCGGCGTCAACCAGGATGCCCACGTCCAGACGCTCGACGAGTACCGGCAGAAGTACCGCTTCTACCAGGCCGACGAGCAACTGCAGGAGCTGCACGCGGCGGCCCCCTGGGTGACCATCTGGGACGACCACGAGGTCGAGGACAACTACGCCGGCGACGGGCCGACCTCGTCGCAGTCCGACCCCGATTCCGACAGCACCGGGACCCCGCGCTCGGTGTCGTTCGCCAAGCGGCGCCGGGACGCGTACAAGGCCTACTTCGAGGCCCATCCCCGGCTCAAGCGCAAGGGCATGGAGAAGAACCAGATCTACGGGAGCATCCGCCTCGGCGGGCTCGCGGAGCTGTTCCTCACCGACCAGCGGCAGTACCGCGACCCTCAGCCCTGCGAGGACGGGATCCTGACCCCGTGCCCCGACGCGCAGGCGCCCGGGCGCACCTTCCTCGGCGAAGACCAGAAGAAGTGGTTCAAGAAGGCGGTCCCCACCTCCGACGCCAGGTGGAAGCTCTGGGCCAGCGAGCTGATGGTGATGAGCGTCGACGCGCCCGCCGGGCAGGCGGCGATCCTCGACTCCTGGGACGGCTACCAGGCCGAGCGCGGCGAGATCCTCACCCATTGGAGGGGCCAGGGCGTCGACAACCTCGTCGTCCTCACCGGCGACATCCACACGTTCTTCGCCGGCGACCTCACCACCACCGGCCGCCAGGGCGGCGACCCGGTCGGGGTCGAGCTCGTCGGCGGCTCGGCGACGTCGCTCGGGCTGCCGGAGTACCTGAACGTGGACTCGGCGGTGCTCGAGGCGCTTGCCGCCGCGAACGACCCGCACGTCAAGTACTACGACTTCGATCGCCGCGGGTACGCGGTGATCGACGTGACCAAGCAGCGGGTCAAGGCCGAGTTCAAGGCGGTCGACGCGCTGACCAAGGGCGCGACGGCGACGGAGACGATCGGGAAGTTCCGGATCGACGCCGGCGACCCGACTCTGCACCAGGTCTGATGTGAGGGGCGCGGCCGGAGCGTGATCTCCGACCGCGCCGCCACCCTGCCAGGGCAGGGAACGCGATGCGAATCACGAAGGGGGCGACGTGAATCCCTCCGAGATGCCAGCGC
>JADFCZ010000069.1 GCA_018263295.1 Conexibacter sp. | reverse complement strand
GCCTCGTCGAGGCGCTCGACGTCGAGCCGGAGCGGATCATCGTCGAGATCTCGGAGTCGGCGCTGACCGGCGCCGCCGAGTCCTATCTCGCCCGGGTCACCGAGCTCCGCTCGCTCGGCGTCCGGATCTCGCTCGACGACTTCGGCACCGCCTCGACCTCGATCGCCCAGCTCCGTTCGCTGCCGATCGACCAGATCAAGCTCGACCGCTCGTTCGTCGCCGGCCTCGGGGAGGCTTCGGCCGACGCCGCGCTCGCGGCCGGCGTGTTGCCGCTCGCCCGGGCCCTCGGCATCGAGGTCGTCGCCGAGGGGATCGAGACCGAGGGGCAGCTCGCCCACCTCTTCGCGCTCGGCTACCGGAAGGGGCAGGGCTACATGCTCGCCCGGCCGGGCACCGCCGCCGCCGCCGCCGAGCTCGTCGCCGCCGGGCCGGTGTCCGCAACGCGGACGGTCGAGACGGCAACGCTGAGCACCGCTCGCGAGGCTTTCCGCCAGGCGCTGCTGGCCGGCGACGCGAAGCGGGCCGAGACCGTCATCACCGAGGCGGTCGCGGCCGGAATCGAGCCGATCAAGATCCAGAGCGAGGTGATCGGCCGGGCGCTGCACTGGATCGACTCCGAGTGGGAGGCCGGACGTCTCCGCGCTGCCGACGAGCACCTCGCCGCCGCCATCTGCGAGCGCCAGCTCGCCGCGGTCCTCGACTCGCACATCGGCGGCGAGCCGCGCTTCCGCCACGAGGAGACCACCCCGGCGACCAGGACCAAGCACGCCTGACGGAGTCGCGGCGCCGGTGGGCCGGGCACCGGCGTCTCAGCTCAGCGGTCGTCGCGGTCCGGGTGGACGTCGTCGATCGTCGCCAGCGGTGTATAGGGGGCGCCGGCCGACGCTTCGATGATGTTCTCGCCGCCGCCGGCGAGGCGGTCGAGGACGGAGACGGTGCCGACGATCTCGAGGCCCTCCTCGCGGCAGCGCTCGATCGCCTTGACGGTCGAGCCGCCGGTGGTGACGACGTCCTCGACGATCAGGACCCGCGTGCCTCGTTCGAGGATCGGGCCCTCGACCCAGCGCTGGAGGCCGTGCTGCTTCTTCTCCTTGCGGACGAAGAAGGCGACGAGGTCGTGGCCGGCGGGATCGGAGATGGCGGCGCTGGCGATCGGGTCGGCGCCCATCGTCATCCCGCCGACGGCGGTGGCGCCGAGGCGGACGGCCTCGGCGGCGACGAGCTCGGCGAGCGCACCGAAGCCGGGCTGGCGGAGGATCGCCCGCTTCGCGTCGACGTAGTAGGAGGCGGTGGCGCCGCTGGTCAGCGTCACCTCGCCGAGCACGAGCGCGTGCTCGCGCAGCTCGGCGATCAGCGTCTCGCGGGCGTCCATCCGAGGTCTACGGATAAACGTAGATCGGATCCCCGATGTCGATCCAGTTGTAGATGTGGACCGAGTCGGGGATCGGGTTCCGCAGGCAGCCGTGGCTGGCCGGGTAGGTCGGCACCGAGTGGTAGCCGTGGGTGGCGTAGCCGCGGATGAAGTAGGCCGAGTAGTACATGCCGAGGCTGTTGTAGCCCGCGTCCTTGCGGTAGAAGCGGAACTTGCCCTGGATGGTCGGCGTCGCCGGAGCGCCCGAGGAGATCGTGTAGATCTCGTCGACCTCGCCGTCCTTGGCCAGGACCATCACCTGGCGGGAGAGGTCGGCCTCGACGTGCTTGCCGGCGCCCGGGTGCTTGAGCTTGAAGCCGCCCTTGCCGCGAGCCAGCTTCTTGAAGATGCTGCCGGTCGCCTTCTCCTTGCGGGCCATGCCGTTCACCTTGCGGTAGGCGAGGACGGCGCGGCCGGTGGCGGAGCTGTACTTCGAGCCCTTGCTGGAGACGTAGCCGAGGTCGTTGAGCAGGTCGTTCAACAGCGACGGAGCTGAGCCTCGGTCGCCCTTGTTGAGGCTCGGGTAGCGGATCCGGAAGTTGCGGCTGGACGTCTTCGAGCTCGCCCAGTCGTTGCCCTTGCGGAGGATCGCCTGGACCCGGTACATGCCCGGGGCGATCATCTTCCGCGACCAGTGGAACTGGCCGAGATCCGAGCCCTTGCCCTTGTCGCGGACCTTGACGGTCTGGCGCTTGACGGTCTTCTTGCCGCGGTAGAGGACGATCGTGACCTTCTGGCCGACGTGGAAGCGGCGGACGGTCCCGGCGACCTTGATGCGGTTGCCGGCCGTGACCTTGCCGCTGCGGATGCCCTTGAGGCGGACGTTCGTGTCCGTCGGCTGGAGCGCCGGCGCGCCCTTGCGGCTCTCCGCGGCGCTGGACTGCGCGGCCGGATCGGCCTGCACGTCGCCGGCGCCGGGCTCGGCGGGATCGGGCTCGCCGGGCGCGATCGTCGTCGACGTCGCCTCGTCGGCCGGATCGGCCGTCGCGGTGGACGGCTCTTGAGCCGAAGCGGCGGCTGCCAATGCCCCCAGCGACAGGACGAGAGAGAGGACGAGGACCGAACGAAGACGCATTCCCTGGCTCATTGCGGCCGCAATGATAGGGCGCGGAACGGCTGATCGGGACGGATCCCGTCAGACGACGTCGGTGACCAGCAGGACGAACGCGATCGTGTTGTTGATCGTGTGCGCCAGCACCGGCGCCCAGAGCGTGCCGCTGCGCTCATACAGCCAGGCGAGGATCACCCCGAAGACCGCGAGCTGAACCGCGACTCCGATGTTCCCGGCGCCGAGATGAAGCGATCCCCAGACGGCGGCCGAGATCAGTGCGGCCGGCCAGATCGACATCGATCGCCGGAGCCCGCCGAACATGAAGCCGCGGAAGAACATCTCCTCCGAAAGCGGCGCGGCGATGACGATCAGGAACGCGGCGACGGCGACGCTGCCGAACTCGTCCTTGTCCGTACCGAGCTCGCGGGTCACGTCCTCCTGATCGGGCTGGAGCAGCGGTGTGAGCAGGCCCGCGAAGAGGATGTAGACGAACCACGCGAGGACGGCCAGCCCGATCGCGCCGAGCGCGATCCGCGGGCCGAGGCCCAGCTTCCCGAACGCTTCCTGGATGCGTCCACGGGCGTCGAAGAAGGCGAAGCCGAGCGCGGTTCCCATCAGGCTGAGCGCGACTGCGAGCTGGGCCGCGTTCCGAGCCGCCGGCGATTCCAGCTCGGGGTCGAAGACCGCGACCATGATCGTGCCGACGAGCATCGTGCCGGCGGCGATCAGGACGCCGAGCGCGACCATGCCGCCGCCCCAGCCGACCTCCGGCAGACCCGCGTAGCGGGTCAGGAAGCGCCCGCCCTTCGCGGCCCGGTCCGGCTCCTCGCCGCCGGGGGGAGGGGTCGAGGCGCCCGGGTCGGCCGGGGGCGGGCTGGAGGCGGAGTCGCCGCCCGGCGGCGGGGTCGAGCCCACGCGCGGCTCCCCGGGCAGGTCCTCCCGCTCGTCGCTCATCGCTCGTTCAACTCGGGCCGCTCGACCATCTCGGCGAGCGAGGATACGTCGGCGCCGCCGTCGCGGTCGATCCTGAGCATGTCGATGCCGGCCGCTCGGGCCCCCTCGACGTCCTCTTCGCCGTCGCCGACGTGGATCGCCTCCGCCGCCTCGCAACCGGCGATCGCGAGTGCCGCGGCGAAGATCGCCCGGTCGGGCTTCCGGGAGCCGACGGCCGCCGAGGTGACGACGCCGTCGAGGGCGGGAGCGAGCCCGATCCGCTCGAGGACGGCGCCGAGCTCGTAGTCCCAGTTCGAGACGCAGACGATCCGCAGGCCGCGCCGGCGAAGCGCGGCGAGCGCCGGCGCCGCATCCGGATAGGCCCGGAAGCGGATCGCGCCCATCATCGCCGCGACGCCGACCTCGCGGCCGAGGCCCGCGGAGAGGACCGCCGCCGCCTCCTCGCGCAGCGCCGCCAGCGACCCGGCGTCGCGCCCGCGCTCGGCGTTGTCGCGGTAGAAGCGCATCTCGGCCTCGAAGGCGGTGCGCACCCGCTCGGGATCGATGTCGCTCGCGACGGCCGCGTCGAGGTGCTCCCACGGCGGCAGCAGCCGGACCATGGTGCCGAGCGCGTCGATCAGGCAGGCGCGGTAGGGGGCGGGCACGAATACATTCTCACCGAGCGGATGGAGGAGACCCCGGCCAGCCCAGCGACGGCTCCCGCGCGGCGGCGTCTCGTCGCGCGGCTCGCGGCGATCGCGCTCGTCGCCGTCTCGCTGCCGCTGGCGACGCCGTCGATCGATCCGGGCTTCGTTCCCGGAGGCGGGTTCCGGGGCGAGGGCGACGGCTGGGCCGACGGCGTCCTCGGCCTGTTCAGCGACGGCTACGTCTCGCGGCCGATGGTCTACCTCTGCCTGCTCTGGCTCGCGATCGCGATCTGGTGCGTCGTGGTGGCCTTCGCCCGCGACCTCGGCCTCCGCTGGACGGCGTGGACGGCGGGGATCCTGATCGGCCTGTTCGTCCTCGCTCCGCCGCTCCTCTCGCTCGACCTGTTCAGCTACATCTCCTACGCGCGGCTCGGGACCGAGCACGGCCTCAACCCCTACGAGTACGCGCCCGCGGCGATCCCGCAGGACGAGGCCGCCGCCCGCGTCCAGGACTACCGTGACGCCGTCTCCGTCTACGGGCCGCTGTTCACGCTCGGGACCTATCCGCTCGGCCTGCTCGGGGTCCCGTTCGCGCTCTGGTCGCTGAAGCTCCTCGCCGGCGTCGCGGTGGCCGCCATCGCCGCGATCGTCGCCCGTCTCGCGCGGCTTCGCGGGATCGAGCCGGCCGGCGCCGTCGCGTTCGTCGCCCTGAACCCGATCGTCCTCGTCCAGCTCGTCGGCGGCGGCCACAACGACGCCCTGACCGCCGCGATCGCGATGGGCGCGATGGCCGCGTCGCTCGCCGCGCGGCCGTTCACCGCCGGCGTCGGCTACGTGCTCGCCGCGGCGACGAAGGTCTCCGGGGCGATGTACGCGCCCTTCGCGATCGTCGGCGCGCGCGGTCCGGGGCAGCGCGGGCGGCTGATCGGCGGGATCGTCGCCGCGGCCGTTCTCGTCGGCGCCGTCTCCCTGGCGGCGTTCGGCTCGAGCGTCACCGAGGCCCTCAGCGTCGCCGGCGGCAATCACGGTCAGATCAGCCGCTACAGCGTCCCGTCCGTCCTCGCCCGCGGCAGCGGGATCGACATCGACGTCGTCAGGGCCGTCGCGATCGTCGCCTTCGGGATCGGCGTCGCCTGGCTGCTCGTCGCCGTCGCCCGCGGTTTCGACTGGGTCCGCGCCGCGGGCTGGGCCGCCCTCGGCGTCCTCGTCGCCTCCGCCTACATCGTGCCCTGGTACCTGATCTGGGTGCTCCCGGTCGCCGCGATCTCCCGCGACCGGGTCCTGATCGGTGCGACGATCCTGATGACAGTGTTTCAGGCAGTCAACGGCATCTCGGGAATCTCGCTGTGACCGAGCCGCGGATGCGCAGCTCGCCCGAGTTCGACCTGATCGCGGCGATCCGCGACCGGCTCGGTGGCCGCGCCGGGAGGCCCGAGGTCCGGATCGGGATCGGGGACGACGCGGCCGTCGTCGAGGAACCCGGCGGGGGCGGCCGGGCGGTGAGCATCGACGCGGTCGTCGACGGTGTCGCGTTCCGGCGGAGCTGGTGCCCGCCGCGAGCGGTCGGCCGCAAGGCCGCAGGGGCGGCGCTGAGCGACCTCGCGGCGATGGGCGCCGAGCCGGCCGAGCTCTATGTCTGGCTCGGCGTTCCCGAGGACTTCCCGCGCGACGATGCGCTTGAGCTCTGCGACGGGCTCGCCGATCTCGCCGAGTCGACCGGGGCCGTGCTGCTCGGCGGCGATCTGACCGGCTCGCCCGTCCTCTCCGTGGCGGTGACCGCGATCGGCCAGACGTCGGCTCCCGGCGACATGGTCGGTCGCGCCGGCGCCGAGCCGGGCGACGCGGTCTGCGTCACCGGGACGCTCGGCGGCGCCGCGGCGGGGCTGATGCTGCTCGAACATCCCGAGCTCGCGGAGGGGATTCCCGGCGGAGCGGCCGATGCGGCGAGGGCCAGGCAGCTCGAGCCGCGGCCGCAGATCGCCGCCGGCCGGGCGCTCGCGGCGGCGGGGGCGACGGCGATGATCGACGTCTCCGACGGGCTCGGCGCCGAGGCCGAGCACCTGGCGGCGGCCTCAGGGGCCGGCATCGAGATCGAGGTCGACCTGGTGCCGGCGGGGTCCGGCGTCGCCGAGGTCGCCGCCGCCGCCGGACGCGATCCGATCGAGCTCGTCGTCTCCGGAGGGGAGGACTATGAGCTGCTCTGCGCGATCCCGCGAGCGCGGCTCGCCGAGTGCATGGACGCGGTCGCCGCGACGGGCGCCGAGCTGACCGAGATCGGCCGGGTCCACCCCGGCGCGGCGGTCCGGCTCAGACTTCCCGGGGGACGTTCAGTTCGCCCAGGAGGCCATGACCACTTCCGCGGCCCCTGACCGGGTCGCGGCTCTGGATCACTCCGATCCGTTCGAGGATGGCGACCGCGACGCGTTGCGAGTTGACCTCGTACTCGCCGCGGGAGACCTGCTGCTGGACGTCTGTGAGCTGTTCGGCTGTGGCACGCATTTGAACTGAGCTCGTTCTCTTCCTGTGGTTCGAGGGTGGACGTGTACCGGCTCCATCGGTCCGAGACGGCGCCCCTTTAGCCGCCTCCGACGAGCGTCCAGAAGGTCGTCCAGAACCGCGTCCAGAGCGGAAATCGGCGTCTGAGGCCCAGCCCCTAGTCGCGGCGCCGGACGGCCGGTGGGCGCGCTCCCAGCGCCCCCGGTCCGGCATGGCTGCCGGCTCCCCGGATGCTCCCGCGCGGCCCGATCGGAGGCAGCGACCTGGCGATTCCGCCGGCCGACGAGACGACCGCGATCAGCCCGCCGATGACGCCGCACCAGAACAGCCCGAGCAGGAACCCGATCTCGTGGTCGGCGATCATCAGCAGCAGGTGCCACGGCGCCGAGAGCCCGAGCCCGAGCTGATCGGCCCAGGTCGCGAACGCGAGCAGCGCCGGCACGAGCGAGACCAGCCCCGCGATCCCGAGCACGACCGCGCTCGGCGGGCCGGCCGCGCGGGCGGCGAGCAGCCAGACGTGGGCGGTGGGGGCCAGCAGCAGCGCCAAGTAGGGGTTGATCAGCCAGACGCAGAGGACCGAGAGCCCGGTCAGCAGGCCGGCGGCGGCCGCGAGCGTCTGCGGCTCGGCGTCCAGGGGCGTCCGCATCGGGCGGACCAGCAGGACCGCGATCGCGACCGCACCGGCCAGTGCCGCGAAGGCGACCGGGCCGGCGGCGCCGGGCGCGTGCAGAGCCGGGTCGTAGGGGAAGGCCGGGTCGGGGATCAGCCCGACGAACCCGAGCACGTAGGTGAGCAGCAGCGCTGCGAACGGGATCAGCACCCGCTCGCCGGCCCAGAACAGCGTCTTGCGGACGCGCCAGTCATTGCGGTGCTCGCGCAGCCAGGTGTCGCCCGCCGTCAGCAGCGGGGCCAGCAGCAGGGCGACCGCCAGCAGCGAGAGCGTCCAGCCGGGGACGAGGTTGTCGCCGATCCTGATGTACTCGTCGGGTCCCCCGTCGATCGGCTCATCGGTGTGGTCGAGGGTGAGGAGCAGCTCGAGCATCGTCGCCCCGGATGCATCGAGCGTCTCCGACGAGATCGCCTCGGGCCCGGCTTCGGCGGCGGGCACCGGGCGCTCGCCGTGGGCGCTGATCCCGAGCGCCTCGATGCCGGCGCGGCGCAATGCGACCTGCTCGCCGAGGCCGCCGGGGAAGGCAAGGCGGGAGAGCCCGACCCACGGTCCCGGCGCCGGATCGCGCTCGGCGAACTTCGCGGTCGCGATGTCGCGGGCGGTCTGGACGAGTTGCGCCGAGGGGCTGTCCGGTCCCGACCCGGCGCCGATCACGAACGGCGCCTTCGGCTCGGGCACGCCCGGCTGCGTGACCACGAAGGCCGCCTCGACGTTCTCCGGCTGAGGCAGCGCGCCGATCAGCTCCTCGACGCCCTCGGTGCCGTCGCCGCCGCCGTCGGTGGAGGCGAAGATCATCGTCTTGTTGCGGCGGGAGCGGCCGACGTCGTCGGCGAGGCCGAGCAGCGTCGATGTCGCCGATGCGCTCGTCGTCGCTCCCGTGCCCTCGGGTGCATCGCGCGCGGCGACGACGAGGATCGTCCGGTCGGAGATCCCCGGGAGGGTCAGGATCACGTTCTCGAGCGTGACGTCCTCGCCGTCGAAGCTCGAGTCGAACGTCTGCGTCGAGACCTGGCCGCCCTCGATCCCGGTGAACCGCTCCTCGACGAGGTCGGCGACCGCCCGGTCCCCCTCCGAGCCGGGGGTACGGTCGGGCGCGAGGGAGACGATCGAGCGCGCCGTGCGGGCCGCCTCCGAGCCGTCGAAGGTCGGCGTCGCAACCGGCGGCGGCAGTGGATTCGGGATCGGCTGGAAGGAGAACATCACCACCGCGAGGGCGGCGATGGCCGGGAGAAGGGCTGCGCGATAGATCCGCGGGTCGAACATCGGTGAAGCGGTGAAACTAACCTCTCGGCATGAGCGAGGCTTCGGCTCGCATCCTGCTCGTCGACGATGAGGAGTCGATTCAGACGCTTCTCGCGTACCCGCTCCGCAAGGAGGGGTACGAAGTCGTCGTCGCCCGCGACGGCCGCGAGGGGCTCGACGAGTTCGCTGCCGGCCGCTTCGACCTCGTCGTCCTCGACGTGATGATGCCGCGGATCGACGGGATCGAGGTCTGCCGCCGGCTCCGGGCCCGCAGCCAGGTCCCGATCATCATGCTGACCGCCCGCGACGAGGAGGTCGACAAGGTGCTCGGCCTCGAGATCGGCGCCGACGACTACATCACCAAGCCGTTCAGCGTCCGCGAGTTCCGCAGCCGCGTCAAGGCGGCGCTCCGGCGGACCCGGATGTCGGGCGACGAGCCGGCGGAGGGCCCGATCGCCGCCGGCGAGCTAACGGTCGATCCGGCCCGCCGCCAGGTGACGATCCGCGGCGAACGGATCCAGCTCACCTACGTCGAGTTCGAGCTGCTGGCGGCGCTCGCGCGGAGCCCGGGTCACGTCTTCGACCGGCGGGCGCTGCTCGAGCGGATCTGGGGCGACAGCACCTATCGCGATCCGCGCACCATCGACGTCCACATCCGGCACCTCCGCGAGAAGATCGAGGCCGAGCCGAAGGAGCCCGAGTACCTGCTGACCGTGCGCGGGGTCGGCTACCGGTTCCGCGACGAGGGCGTGTCCTGAGTTGAGCTCCCGCCCGCCGGTCTCCCGGCTCGACAGCGTCCGGACCCGCCTCGTCCTCCTCTTCTTCGCGATCACGGCGATGGCGATCGGGTTCGTCTATCTCTACGTCGTCCCCCAGCTCAGCTCGCGGCTCGAGTCCGAGCGGCTCGACCGGCTCGAGCAGCAGGGGACCGAGGAGCTCGACCGGCTGCGATCGGCCGCCAGGCGTGGCCTCGAGCAGCGTGAGCTCTCGGCGCTCGTCCGCCGGACCGCCGCCAACGTCGATTCCCGGATCACGCTGCTCGGCCTCCGCGAGGGCGAGCCCGCGTTCGTCATCGCCGACTCCGAGCTCGAGAGCGACGCGCTCGACCCCGACTACCCGGCGGCGACCGGCGCGGCGGCGAGCAACGACGTCCGGTCCGCGATCGAGACGGTCGCCGGCAGCCGGATCGGCGAGACCGCCTTCCCCGTGTCCGGGAACGTGCCCGGCGCCGAGGGGGCGGCGCCGGGCTCCGACGGACCGGGCTGGGTGATCGTCCTCTCGACCCCGCTCGACGACGTCGAGGCCAACGTTGCGCTGATCCGCCGCCAGACGCTGATCGCCGGCGGCATCGCCCTCGCCGCGTCGCTGCTCGCCGCGTTCATCGCCGCGGGCTACCACGCCCGGCGAATCCGCAGGCTCGAGGAGGCGGCCGAGCGGGTCGCCCAGGGCGACTTCTCGGTCCCGATCCCGGTCGGCGCCAACGACGAGCTCGGTCAGCTCGCCGAGACCCTCGATCAGATGCGGCGGCGGCTGCGCGGGCTCGAAACCGCTCGGCGCGACTT
Source organism: Conexibacter sp. (assembly GCA_018263295.1). GTDB lineage: Bacteria > Actinomycetota > Thermoleophilia > Solirubrobacterales > 70-9 > RHKX01. The sequence goes on along the minus strand of JADFCZ010000069.1, from coordinate 597 downwards.
CATCGCCAACGCCTCGCACGAGCTGCGGACGCCGATCGCCTCGCTCGGCGGGTTCATCGAGCTGCTCGACGATGACCCCGAGCCCGACGCCGAGACCCGGCACGAGTTCGTGCGGACCATGCGCGGCCAGATCGAGCGGCTGACGAAGCTCTCGACCGATCTGCTCGACCTCTCGCGACTCGACGCCGACGCGCTCAGCCTGCAGAGCGAGCCGATCGACCTCGGCGGGCTCGCGAGCGAGGTGGCGGCCGAGTTCGCGGCGGCCGCCGAACGGCACGATTCCCGCGTCGAGGTCGAGCGGGGGTCCCAGGAACCGCTTGCCCAAGCCGATCGCGCGAGGACAGCACAGATCTTGCGTATCCTCATCGACAACGCGCTGAAGCACACCGCGCCCGGAACGGAGATCTCCATAGCCCCCGCCAGCACCACCAACGAAGCCTGCCTGACCGTCTCCGACGACGGCCCTGGAATCGATCCCAGGTCCCGCGACCGGATCTTCGACCGCTTCTACACCGCCGATTCGGTCAGCGGCTCGGGCCTCGGCCTCGCGATCGCCCGCGAGCTCGCCCGCGCGATGGGCGGCGACGTCGCCCTCGT
>JADFCZ010000068.1 GCA_018263295.1 Conexibacter sp. | reverse complement strand
CACGCTCTCCTCTATGACGGCGACTGCGGATTCTGCCGGCTCTCGGCGAAGGTCGCGCTGAGGCTCGACGACGAGGAACGCCTGCGACCGGTCGCGATCCAGAGCGAGGAGGGACAGCGTTTGCTGACCGAGGTGCCGGAGGCTCTGCGCCTCGAGTCCTTCCACGTCGTCACCCCGGGCGGGCACGTCGTCTCGGGACCGGATGCGGCTCCGCTCCTCGCCCGGCTCCTTCGCGGCGGCCACGTGCCCTCGCGGGCGATGCGGCGCTTCCCGAGCCAGACCGCTGCCGCGTACGGCTTCATATCCCGCCACCGCGGTGCGCTGGGGCGGATCGGCCTCCGCGCCCGGTCGGTCGACTGAGCCCGATGCGCCCGCGGCATGCGCTGGTTCCGGTGCTCGCGATGCTCGCGGTCGTGCCGGCGGTCGCCGGGTGCGGCTCCGGCGGCGACGGCGGGGATCCCTCGCTGACCGTCTACCTGAGCGCGCCGCTGCGGGGCCCGAGCGCGGCCGACGGGCGCGACGTCGCCGACGGGGCCCGGATGGCGCTCGACGACGCCGGCGGCGGGGCCGCAGACACGCCCGTGCGGCTGGTCGTGCTCGGCGACGCCGGCGCCGACGGGGCCGATGCCGCCCTCGCCGGGGCGAACGCCCGGACTGCGACTGAGGACTCGACGGCGATCGCCTACGTCGGCGAGCTCGACTCGGGAACGACCCGGACGTCGCTGCCGATCACGAACGAGGCGGGACTGCTTCAGGTATCGGCCGGAGCCTCGGCGAGCGACCTCACCCGTGCCGCGCCCGGCAGCGACCAGATCCCCGACGAGGTCCAGCCGAGCGAAGTCCGGACGTTCGCGCGGGTGATTCCCTCCGACGTCGCCCAGGGGGCGGCGGCAGCCGGGGCGGCCGCCGACGCCGGGGTTCGGGACGTTCGGCTGTTCGGCGACGGCGGCCGCTACGAGCAGTCGCTCGAGTACGGCTACGAGTCCGTCTCGGATGCGCCGCCGCTCGTCACCAGCGGTCCAGCGGAGGGCGTCTACGACGCGGGGACGAAGAGCGGCGCCGCTGCCCTGCCGTCCGGGTTGGGATCGCGGATGCCGCGACTCCTCATCGGCGCCGATGCTCAGATCGTCGGCTCGCCGCCGGAGGCGGGGCTGCAGCCCGGGGCGCTCCTGGCCTCCGGCACGCTCGCGCCGGCGCAGCTCGCCGATCCCGACTTCGCCGCCCTGTTCGACGACGCCTACGACCGCGAGCCGGGACGCTTCGCCGCCTACGGCTACGAGGCGATGGCGTCGGTGCTCGACGCGATCGAGCGCGCCGACGACCCGCTCGACCGGAAATCGGTGATCGACGCCTACTTCGCGACCGGGGACCGCGACTCGGTGCTCGGCGTCTACTCGATCGACGAGGCCGGCGACACGACCCTCGACCGGGTCGGCGCATACCTCGCGCGGGACGACGCGCCGCTCAGGGCGCTGCGCGAGCCGCTGACGGTCCCCTAGGGCTCAGGCCAGCGCGTCGGCGAGGGCGCCGTCGATCTCGGGATGGCGGAACGTGTAGCCCTCGTCCTGGGCCCGCCGGGGGATCGCGCGCTGGCCGCCGGTCGCGACCTCGCCGAGCTCCGATCCGAGCCGCAGCTTCACCGCCAGCTTCGGCACCGGCATCACCGCCGGGCGGTTGAGTGCCCGGCCGAGCGCTTTCGAGAACTCACGGTTGGTGACCGGGTTCGGCGCCGTCGCGTTGTAGACGCCGGAGGCTGACGGGGTGTCGAGCGCCCAGAGCAGCAGCCCGACCTCGTCGTCGAGGCTGATCCACGGCATGTAGTTGCGGCCGCCGGCGACCGGGCCGCCGACGCCGAGCTTGAACGGCAGCAGCAGCTCGTCGAGCAGGCCCGCGTCCTTGGTCAGCAACAGTCCGGTCCGCATGATCACGAGCCTGACGCCGCCCCTTGCAGCTTCCTCGGCGGCCGCCTCCCACTTGACGCAGACCTGAGCGTCGAAGCTCGAGCCGGCGGGCCCGGACTCGTCGACGACCTCGTCGCCGCGGTCGCCGTAGTAGCCGACCGCCGATTGGCTGACGAGCACCCCCGGCGTCTGCGGGGCGGCGAGCATCGCCGCGACGAGGTTCCGCGTCGCCGTTTCGCGGCTCTCGAGGATCCGCTTCTTGGCCTGGTCGGTCCAGCGCTGGTTGATCGGCTCGCCGACGAGGTTGACGACGCCGCCGACGCCGTCGAACGCCTCCTCGGGCGGCCGTTCCAGCTCCGGGTTCCAGGCATGCCAGGTGACCTTGGGGTTCGCCTGGCGGGCGCGTTCGGGACTGCGTGAGAGGCCGACGACCTGGTCGCCGCGGGCGGTGAGTGCGTCGCACACCGCCCGACCGATCGTTCCGCTTGCTCCGGTGACGAGGATCTTCATGGCCCGCTCCCTACCCGATCGCCGCGAACGTACCCGTTTCTTCGGTGACCCGGGCGATTCCGGCCGCCTTGGCCTCGGCGACGACCGCCGCCGCGACGGCGGGAGCGACGTCGCGGTCGAAGACGCTGGGGATGATGTAGTCCTCGTTGAGGTCGTCGTCGGTGACGACGGCGGCGATTCCCTTCGCGGCCGCAAGCTTCATCTCTTCGGTGATCGACGGCGCCCCCGCGTCCATGGCCCCGCGGAACACCCCGGGGAATGCGAGCACGTTGTTGATCTGGTTCGGGTAGTCGGAGCGCCCCGTGGCCATGATCCGGACGTGGGGCTCCGCCTCCTCCGGCATCACCTCGGGCGTCGGGTTGGCCATCGCGAAGACGATCGCGTCGCGGTTCATCCCGGCGAGCGCGGAGGCGTTGACCAGCCCGGGGCCCGAGAGGCCGATGAACAGGTCGGCGCCCTCGAGCACGTCATTGGGCCCGCCGACCAGCTTCTCGGGGTTCGTCGTCTCCGCGAACCAGCGCTTGATCGGCGGCATCTCGTCGGCCTCGTAGTCCTCGCGCACGGTCGAGATCGCGCCCCGGCGGTCGCAACCGACGATGTCGGTGACGCCGGCGGCGACCATCATCTTCGTGCAGGCGATTCCGGCCGCCCCGAGGCCGAGCATCACGACCCGCAGCGAGTCGATCGGCTTGCCGATGATCTTCAGCGAGTTGAAGAGCGCAGCCATGACGACGATCGCGGTCCCGTGCTGGTCGTCGTGGAAGACCGGGATGTCGAGGATGTCGCGGAGGCGGTCCTCGATCTCGAAGCAGCGCGGCGCCGAGATGTCCTCGAGGTTGATGCCGCCGAACCCGGGCGCCATCAGGCGAACCGCCTCGACGATCTTGTCGGGGTCCTTGGTGTCGAGGGCGATCGGGAATGCGTCGACGCCGGCGAACTCCTTGAACAGCATCGCCTTGCCCTCCATGACCGGCATCGCCGCCTCGGGGCCGATGTCGCCGAGGCCGAGCACGGCGGTGCCGTCGGTGACGACGGCGACGGTGTTCTTCTTGATCGTGAACTCGAAGGCCTTCGAGCGGTCGCCGGCGATCTCGGTGCACACCCTCGCGACGCCCGGCGTGTAGGCCATCGAGAGGTCGTCGCGGGTCTTCAGCGGGTACTTGTTGTGCAGTTCGATCTTGCCGCCGCGGTGCATCGCGAACGTCCGGTCCGTGTAGTCGATCACCCGGGCGCCGCGGATCGCGCCAATCGAGCGCAGGATCTGCTCCCAGTGCTCGGGTCCGCGGGCGTCGATGGTGAACTCGCGGACCCGCTTGCCCTCGGGGCCCGCGCCGGGTACGAGGTCGACGCTCTGCAGTCCGCCGCCCGCTTCGGCGATGGCGGCCGTGATCCGGCCGAGGGGCTCGTTTCGGGAGTCGAGCTCCACGCGAACCGTGACTGAGAACTGAGCGCTGACTGATGCCATGGTGGGCGTGATCATAGGAGCAGGAGGTTTCGGGCACCGCTCGTGGGAGACTGCCCCGCGTGAACCCGCTGCTGAGACGCCTGCAGAGGACCGCCCGGGGCCAGGCGGGAGCGCTGTTCCGGGTGGCCAGCAAGCCGATCGGCGGCGGCGCCGGGCTCCGGCAGGCGGCGCTCGGTCCCTTCGGGTCCGGCGAGCCCGATCTCGAGGGCACCGTCGTGCTGGTCACCGGGGCCTCCTCGGGCATCGGCGAGGCTGCAGCGAGGCGGATCGCCGCCGATGGCGCCACCGTTCTCCTCGTCGCCCGCAGCGCCGAGGCGCTCGAACGGATCGCGGCCGAGATCAACGCCGTCGGACCGGGCACGGCCGAGGCGCGACCCTGCGACCTGGCCGACCTCGACGCGGTCGACGAGCTCTGCGATGCGGTCCTCGCCGACCACGGGGCGGTGGACGTCCTCGTCAACAACGCGGGCCGCTCGATCCGCCGCTCCGTCGACCAGTCCGGGGAGCGGTTCCACGACTTCGAGCGGACGATGCAGCTCAACTACTTCGCGGCGATCAGGATGATCCTCAGGCTGCTGCCGGCGATGCGCGAGCAGGGCCACGGCCAGGTCGTGAACGTCTCCTCGGCCGGGGTCCAGATCAGGACGCCGCGGTTCTCGGGCTACATCGCCTCGAAGGCGGCGCTCGAGGCCTTCTCCGACGCCGTCCAGGCCGAGGCGCTCGCCGACGGCGTCCGCTTCACGACGATCTCGATGCCGCTGGTGCGGACGCCGATGATCACGCCGACCAAGCAGTACGAGAGCATCCCGGCCCTGACGCCGGAGGAGGCGGGGCGGCTCGTGTCCGAGGCGATCGGCGGCAGGCCCCGCCGCGTCGCGCCGCCGTTCGCCCACATCTTCTCGACGGTCGACCGGCTCAGCCCGGAGACCATGGACACCATCCGCAACCGCGTCTATCGGATGTTCCCCGAGTAGGACAACCGGCATCAGGTTTCCAGGCTTCTGTTAGGTTCCTCCCGACGGCAGTCGATCGAGGGGTGTTGCCATGAAAGTCCGTCCGACCGCATCGATCCGAGCCGGGCTGGTGCTCGCAGTCGGGACGATCGCATTCGCAGCCCTGTCTGCCGGCGCCGATGCCTACGTGTACTGGACCAACGACGCCGACAAGACGATCGGGCAGGCGAGCCTCGACGGCGTCGCGGTCGACAACGAGTTCGTCTCGACCCTCGACTATCCGTGCGACGTCGCAACGAACGGCACCTACGTTTACTGGACGGGTGGCGAGGGCGTCGGCTACGTCGGTCGTGCGCCGACCGCGACCGGTGTCGCCCAGGACCACTTCATCCAGACCGCCGACGACCTCCCCTGCGGCGTTGCGGTCGACAGCACCCACATCTACTTCAACAACTACATCAACGGTGCGATCGGCCGGGCGACCCTGGCCGGCAACACGATTGATCAGAACTTCATCACCGGTGGGGTGAATCCGCAGCAGCCGTACGTCGCCGACGGCAAGGTCTACTTCACGAACAAGGGGTACGGCTGTCCTCCGGGATGCACCGTCGGTCGCGCCGACGACGATGGAACCAACGTCAACCAGAACTTCATCACCGGCACTCACGATCCGCCGAGCGGCGTTGCCGCCGACGACGGGCACGTCTACTGGGGCAACGGGGGCTCGGTTGGCCGCTCGAACCTGAACGGCGGGCAGGTCCAGAAGAACTTCATCAAGACCCCGGGCTACGTCTGCGACGTCGCCGTCGACGGCAACCACGTCTACTGGGCGGATTACGGCGAGGACAACGGTGGCTTCATCGGGCGGGCGAGCCTCGACGGCGGCAACGTCGATCCGCGCTTCATCCACACGACCGGCGGCACCTGCGGCGTCGCCGTCGACTCACTGCAGACGCCCGGCGGATTCATCTTCACGGAGGAGCCCCGGATCACCTGTGCCGGCACCTGCCGGGTGGTGATCGTCCAGATCACCTCCGACGGGGACGGAAACGTGATCGCGGAGCAGATCAAGCCCGGTCAGGAGCGCCGCCCCGCGCGCCTTGCGGCGGCGAAGAAGCCGAAGGTGCTTTTCGCGAAGTTGAAGCAGAAGGTCTCCGACGGCGAGAACAAGCTGAAGCTGAAGCCGACGAAGGCCGGCAAGAAGTTGCTCAAGAAGAAGGGCAAGCTGAAGGCGAAGATGCGGTTCACCTTCACTCCGACCGGTGGCGACCCTTACAGGGTCGTCGAGACAGTCCAGGTCAAGGCGAAGCGCTAGAGCTCCTCGGCGCCGAAGGTGTCGCAGTCGGCCGGGTCGCCTGACTCGTAGCCGCGTTCGAACCAGGAGCGGCGCTGTTCGGAGGTGCCGTGGGTGAAGCTGTCGGGGTCGACCTGGCCGGTGGCCTGCTCCTGGAGGCGGTCGTCGCCGACGGCCTCCGCGGCGGTGAAGGCCTCGTCGAGGTCTCCCGGCTCGAGGTCGCCCTCGGCGAACACGGTCGATGCCCAGACTCCCGCATAGCAGTCGGCCTGGAGCTCCTGGCGGACCGAGAGCTCGTTGGCGTCGCCGGGATCGGAGCGGCTGAGGCGATCGACCTCGGAGCTGGTGCCGGTCATCCGCTGGACGTGGTGGCCCATCTCGTGGGCGATCACGTACGCCCAGGCGAAGTCGCCGGACGCTCCGAGCTGGCGCTTCATGTCCTCGTAGAAGCTGAGGTCGAGGTAGACGCGCTCGTCGGCGGGGCAGTAGAAGGGCCCGACCGCAGAGGTGGCGCTCCCGCAGCCGTCGGTCTGGACGGCTCCCGAGTAGAGGACGAGCTTGGCGGTGTCGTAGGGGTCGCCGCTGCGCTGGAACGTGCCCTCCCAGACGTCCTGGGTGTCGTCGAAGACGTAGCTGGAGAAGTCCTTGAGGTCGGCCTGGGGGTCCTCGCCGGGCGGCAGGGGCTGGGGGTTGTCTGCGCCCGGCGCCGTGCCGCCGACCCCGAACGCCCCCGGCAGGTCGAAGCCCCCGCCGGAGCCACCGCCGCTGCTCAGGAGGTTGATTCCGACGACGACGAGAATGACCACGACCCCGGCGATGCCGCCCTTGCCGGCGAGGCCTGTGGGGATCGGAAGCCTGGGTCCGCCGCCGCCCGCGGAGGAGTCCTTGGAAGCACCGCGGATGTCGATGACGTCGCGGCTCTTCGTCCCTCGCTTCCACTTCATGGCCCGAGGATCGAAGCAGATCGGCCGCACCTATGATCAAACCGTGGCAGCCAACGGCGACAGGGGCGAGGGGACCGGCGATCTCTTCCTTATCGACGGCAACAGCCTGGCCTACCGGGCCTTCTTCGCCCTGCCGGAGTCGATCGCGACATCCGACGGGCGCCCGACGAACGCCATCTACGGCTTCGCGTCGATGATGGTCAAGGTCCTCACCGACTTCCGGCCGCGGGCCGTCGTCGTCGCCTGGGACGCAGGCTGGTCGGGCCGCGAGAAGGTCTACGAGCCCTACAAGGCGCAGCGCAAGTCCCGGCCCGACCTGCTCAAGGAGCAGTGGCCGCACCTCGCGCCGCTCTCGGAGGCGTTCGGGTTCGCGAACGTGCGGGTCGAGGGCTGGGAGGCGGACGACCTGATCGCGACGATGGTCCGCCAGGCGCGCGAGGACGAGATCCCGGTGATGGTCGTCACCGGCGACCGCGACGCCTACCAGCTGGTCGGCGACGGGGTCCGGGTCATGTCAACGTCGCGGGGCGTCACCGACACGAAGATCTACGACCGCGAGGGCGTGATCGAGCGCTACGGCGTCGCGCCGGAGCTTGTCCCCGACCTGATCGGCCTCAAGGGCGACACCTCCGACAACATCCCCGGCGTCCCCGGGATCGGCGAGAAGACCGCCTCGCAGCTGCTTCAGGAGTACGGATCGCTCGAGGGAGTGCTCGAGAACATCGACTCGATCTCGGGCCCGAAGCGGAAGCAGAACCTGACCGAGCATGCCGACGACGCCCGGATCTCGAAGCAGCTCGCGACCATGCACACCGACATCGACTTCGAGCTCGACCTGCCGGCGCTGATGGATCGCGGCCCCGACCTCTCCCAGCTGCGCGAGACCGCGGCCGAGTTCGAGCTCCGCCAGGTGATCCAGCGGCTCGAGGACGCCTGGGAGGGCGACGTTCCCGACCGGCCCGCCGACTCGATGATCGAAGCCGAGGCCGCCGAGGGAACGATCGGCGACCTCGCCGAGGGCGAGATCGCCTTCGCGATCGCGGGCCGCCGCTGGGGCGGCTTCGACGGCGAGGCGCTCGTCGCCGGGGACCTGCCCGATCCCGAGGGGCTCGTCGCGGCGCTCGCCGGGCATCCGCTGATCGCCCACGACGTCAAGTCGATGGCCGGCAACTCAGCCCGCGGCCTGCTCGCCGACCTCGCCGCGGGCTCGCTCGACCTGTCTCACGACACGATGGTCGCCGCCTACCTGATCGATCCCGCCCGACGGACCTACGAGCTGGACGAGCTGGCCGCGGACGAGGGGATCTCGATCGCGGGCGCGGAGCCGCCGCCGGAGGACGGGCAGCTGTCCCTCGGCGCCGAGGAGGAGGAGCAGGAGCCCGATCCCGCTCCGACGGCACGCCTGGTCTGGGAGCTCGCCGCGCGGCAGCGCGCCAAGCTCGAGGACCTCGGCCTCGAGCGCGTGATGAGCGAGGTCGAGATGCCGCTCGTCGAGGTCCTCGCGGGGATGGAGCGGGAGGGCGTCAGGCTCGACACCGAGAAGCTCGCAGCGATCTCGGGGCAGCTCGCCGGGCAGGCGGAGTCGCTGCAGGCCGAGATCTGGGCGCTCGCCGGCCGCGAGTTCACGATCGGCTCGCCGCAGCAGCTCGGCGAGGTCCTGTTCGAGGACCTGAAGCTGAGCCGCAAGCGTCGCGGCAAGACCGGCTTCTCGACCGACGCGCGCGTGCTCTCCCAGATCCGCGACGAGCACGAGATCGTCCCGAAGATCGAGCGCTGGCGCGAGGTGACGAAGCTGACCAACACCTACCTCGACTCGTTGCCGGAGCTGATCGATCCCGAGGACGGCCGCATCCACACGACCTTCAGCCAGGTCCGGGCCGCCACCGGGCGCCTGTCGAGCACGAACCCGAACCTCCAGAACATCCCGATCCGCTCCGACCTCGGCCGTCCGATCCGCGGCTGCTTCGTGGCCACGGAGGGCGATCAGCTCGTCTCCTGCGACTACAACCAGGTCGAACTGCGGGTGCTCGCCCACGTCTCCGGCGACGAGGTCCTGCGGGAGATCTTCGCCTCCGGCGAGGACGTCCACGCGGCGACTGCTGCGGGGATCATCGGCGCCGATCCGGAGGCGATCTCGCCCGGCGAGCGCTCGAAGGCGAAGATGGTCAACTACGGGATCGCCTACGGGCTCTCCGCATACGGGCTCGCCGAGCGCCTTTCGATCCCGCAGGAGGAGGCGGGGACCTACATCGACCGCTACTTCGAGCGTTTCGCGGGCGTGAAGCGGTTCATCGACGAGACGATCGAGGCGGCGCGCGAGGAGGGCTGCGTGCGGACGCTGATGGGCCGCCGGCGCCTGATCCCGGAGCTGCGCTCGCGGAACTGGCAGACCCGCACCCTCGGCGAGCGGCTGGCGGTCAACACCGTGATCCAGGGGACCGCCGCGGACATCATCAAGCTGGCCATGATCAAGGCCGTTCGCGCGCTCGCCGACGAGGGCCTCGAGTCGCGGCTGATCCTCCAGATCCACGACGAGCTCCTGTTCGAGGGCCCGGCTTCGGAGACCGATGCCGTCTCCGATCTCGCCCGGCGCGTCATGGTCGGCGCGTTCGACCTCGACCCGCCGCTGGCGGTCGACATCGGGGTCGGGCCCGACTGGCTCAGCGCGAAGTAGCTCAGGGAACGGTCCGTTGCGCCCCCGGGACGGACACGGGTCCGATACGGGACATCCCGTATAGACGGGAGGCGAGGACGCGTTCAGCCTGGATGGAGTCAAATCCATCCAACCAGGAGAAGCTGAAATGAACGACGAAGACAAGACCCCACAGGAGCCGAGACCCGAGGAGCCCGGCACCGCGGAGACCGAGGAGATGCGTGGTCGCGCCGGCGCCGTCGGCCCGAGCCCGGCGCCGTCGGTGGACCCGAACCGGCGCCGGTTCCTCCGCAGCTCCGACGACCGGATCCTCGCCGGCGTGGCCGGCGGGCTCGGCAACTACTTCAACATCGACCCGATAATCGTCCGGATCGCGTTCGCGGTCTCGGTCTTCTTCGGTGGGCTGGGCATCCTCGCCTACCTGGCGATCGCGGTGTTCGTCCCGGCCGACGACGGCACCGGCGCACCGGTCGAGTCGAATGCCGGTCGCCGCGCCCTGCAGGTGCTGGTCGTGGTTCTCGTGGCCGGGGCGGCTTTCGCCGGCTTCGCCGCGCTGGCCGCGGCCGCGGCGTTCGCAACCGGCGTCGGCCTCGGCCTCCCCGTCGCGGCGCTGGTCGTGATCATCGGCATCGCCCTCGCGGTGACGTCGTTCAAGGGTGGTGCCCGCTGGCTGATCGTCCCCGCGCTGGCGCTGACCCTCGGCGTCGGAGTGGCCTCAGCGGCCGACCTCGACCTCGAGGGCGGGATCGGCGACCGCGACTACCGGCCGGAGAGCGTCGCGGCGATCCCCGCCGACGGCTACGAACTCGGCATCGGCCGCCTCGCGGTCGACCTCCGCGGAATCGAGTGGGGGCCGAAGCAGGTCATCGACCTCGACACCAGGGTCGGTGCCGGCCAGACGGTCGTCGCGGTCCCGTCCGACGTCTGCGTCGTCGCCGACGCCCACATGGGCGCCGGGTTGGTCCGGATCGCCGGCCAGCAGTCGGACGGCTGGGACGTCGACCTCGCGACCGGCGCCGGCGCCCGAGGCCTGCCGCAGTTGCGGATCAACGCCGACGGCGACGCCGGCGAGATCCGGATCGTCAACGATGACGACGTCTCGATCGACAAGCTCGACCGGATCTCGGACGAGCCGTACGGGTCCGGGCAGGCGGCGCGGGCGGCCAACACGAAGGCCTGCGACGGGTGAGCCGTACGGGTCCTGAGCGCGTCTCGCTGGCCGCGGGCATTGCAGTCACCCTGATCGGGGGGCTGCTCTGCCTCGACCAGCTCGACGTGCTCTCGATCCACGACTGGGTCACGGCGGGCTGGAGCGGGGCATTCATCTGGCCGCTCGTGCTGGCCCTGGCGGGTGCCGCCCTCCTCTGGGCCGGCACCCGCCGGCCCGCGCAGGCCCCCGACCCGCCGCCGTACCGGACGCGGCTGCAGCCGCGTCCGGTCGCGGAGCCCCTACCGCCGGCCGATGCCCAGGCGGACGCCGAGACCCGCATCCTCGACCTCTACCGGGGCGGCTTCGGCATCGCCCTCGTCGTCGGCGCAGCGCTCCTGTTCCTGACCCAGATCGACGCCCTCGGAGCCGCCCGCGACGCCGCGTTCACTGCGATCGTCGCGATCTTCGCGCTGGCGCTGATCCTGGCGCCGTTCATCTGGAGGCTCGGCCGCAACCTGGCGGAGGAGCGCGCCGAGCGGGTCCGCTCGCAGGAGCGGGCCGAGATGGCCGCCCACCTCCACGACTCGGTCCTGCAGACGCTGACGCTGATGCAGAAGCGCGCGGACGACCCGCGCGAGGTGGCGGCGCTCGCCCGCCGCCAGGAGCGCGAGCTTCGCGACTGGCTCGCCGGCGAGGAAGAGGCCGGCGGCGACGGCGGCTTCGCGGCGGCGCTGCGGTCGGCCGCCGAGGAGGTCGAAGACGCCTACCTGGTCCAGATCGAGGTCGTCACGGTCGGCGACCGCCCGCTCGACGAGGCGGGTGGAGCGGTGGTCGGAGCTGCGCGTGAGGCGCTCACCAACGCCGCGAAGTTCGCGGCGGAGGGCGGCCCGATCTCCGTCTACGCCGAGGCGGGCGCGACCGGCGTCGAGGCGTTCATCCGCGATCGCGGACCCGGGTTCGACCCCGACGACGCGCCGCCGGACCGTCGTGGCGTGCGCGAGTCGATCGTCGGACGCATGCAGCGCCACGGCGGGAGTGCGACGATCGCCGCCGTGCCCGGAGCCGGAACCGAGGTGGCATTGCGGATCGAGGCCGCGGAGCGATGAGCTCGCCGCCGTCGATCGTGATCGTCGACGACCACGCGCTCTTCCGCAGCGGGGTCCGCTCCGAGGTCGAGGACCTGGTCGACGTCGTCGGCGAGGCCGGCACGGTCGAGGAGGCCGTCAGGACGATCGGCGAGACGCGGCCCGACGTCGTCCTGCTGGACGTTCACATGCCGGGTGGAGGCGGGGTGGAGGTGATCCGCCGGGTCGCCGCCTCCGACCCCGGCCAGCGTTTCCTCGCGCTCTCCGTCTCCGATGCCGCCGAGGACGTCATCGCGGTCGTCCGCGCTGGGGCGCGCGGCTACGTCACGAAGTCGATCTCGGGCGAGGAGCTGGCGGCGGCGATCGGCCGGGTTCGCGACGGCGACGCCGTCTTCTCGCCGCGGCTCGCGGGATTCGTGCTCGACGCGTTCGCCGGCTCGGTCCCGGAGGAGGAGATCGATCCCGAGCTCGACCAGCTGACGATGCGCGAGCGCGAGGTCCTGCGGATGATCGCGCGCGGCTACATGTACAAGGAGGTCGCGCAGCAGCTGGACATCTCACCGCGGACGGTGGAGGCCCACGTCAGCGCGGTGCTCCGCAAGCTCCAGCTCTCCAATCGCCACGAGCTCAGCCGCTGGGCGGCCGAGCGCCGGCTCGTCGACTGACGAACGACGAGGGGCGCCCGGAGGCGCCCCTCGTCACCTAGTCACCCCGCCGGGTCCCGCTGCCTACTTGGCGAGCTCGATCTCCTCGAAGACCGCTTCGCCGTTGCCGACGCGGATCTCCGCCTCGTGCACCGCCACTCCGACCGCGAGGTCGGCGACCGAGCAGTCGCCCTCCTCGGAATCATCGGAGTCCGAGTCTTCGGAGGAGTCGTCGTCCGAGTTGTCCTCGTCCTCGTCGGCCGGGTCGTCGTCACCGTGGTCGCGGTGGCGCGATCCGGAGTTCTCGCTCGGACCGGAGTTGTCGCCCGGACCCGAGTCGTCGCCGTCGTGGTCGCACTCGTCGCCGCACTTGATCTCGGTGTCCTCGTCGACGATGCCGGTGATCGAGCCGCCGTTGGCGAGGTCGATCGTCAGCGTCGTCCCGTCGAACGACGAGATCACGCCGCCGTCCTCGTCCCCGTCCTCGACGCCGTCGTCGTCGGTGTCGTCGTCGCGCGGGTCGCTGCCGGTCTTGAACTCACCGCGGTTGTTGAGCTGATCGCGATCCTGATCCCGCTTCGCCTGGTTGACCTTCAGCGACAGGTTGTGCCGCTTCTCCCAGCGATCGGGGATGTTGTCGTGGTTGCGATCCTTCGCCGATGCGGGGCCGGCCGCGACCAGCCCGAGCACGAGCAGGGCCGCGAGTGCGATCAATGCGTTTCTTGCCTTGGTCATTCTCACCTCCGTGGGCCGAGGGGCCGTGGCCGCTCTCCCGTCGATTCGTCCTTGTGGAGGTGAAACCCGCGGCCGACCCGAAGATCACGCGGGGATCCGGAAGTCAGTGACGCCCTTCGTTGGAGTCGTCGTCGGAGGATTCGCCCTCCTCCGGCTCCTCGAAGCCGTCGCCGGGGCCTGAGGAGTCGTGCTCGGGCTCCTCGACCTCGGGCTCCTCGAGCTCCTCGGGCGAATCCTCGTGGCCGGAGGACCCGTGTCCGCCCGAGCCGGAGTCGTCGCTGCCGTGGCCGGAGTCGTCGTCGTGCTCAGGAGGCTCGGGCGCGTCGTCGGAGCCGGAGTCGTCGGAGCCGGACCCGGAATGGCCGGAGCCCGAGTGTCCCGAGCCCGAGTGACCGGAGCCGGAGCCGCCCGAGCCCGAGGGCCCGGGACCGGAGGGTCCCGAATCGCCGCCGGAGCCCGATCCGGGTTGGTCGTGGCCGGCCTGGCCGTGCGAAGGATCGCCGCCGTCGGCGCCGGAGTTCTCACCGTCGTCGCCGGCGGACGCCGCCGGCCGGTCCGACGCGCTCGTCACGGCGTTCGACGAGCCATCGCCGCCGGAGCTCTGCGCACCCGGCGAGCCCTGCTCGGCCGCCTGGGCCACCGCGACGTCTCCGCCGTGGTCCTTGCCTCGGTGCTTCTCGACGGCGATGCCGGCGCCGAGCGCGATAACGGCCGCCGCCACCGCGGCGCCGCCCTTCGCTCCGGCGCTGCCGAACAGCGCCGCCCCGGCACCGCCGCCGGCCACCCCGACGGCGGATCCTTCGGCGAGGAGCGTGCGCAGCAGGGGCAGCGGCACGAGGCCGCCCACGGCGTTCCGGAGCTGGGTCCGGGCCCGGAAGATCAGCCCGCGCACCGCGGTCGCGGTGGTCCCGAGCTGCGAGGCGATCTCGCCGTGCCCGACGCCCTCGAGCTCGCGCCTGACGAGGGCCTCGCGCTGGGCGGTCGGCAGCGCGCAGATCGCCGTGAAGAGGCGGTCCATCTCCTCGTTGCGCTCGGCTACCTGCTCGGGGCCCGATCCGGCCGTGGCGCTGAGCAGCGGGTCGAGCTCGTCGGTGAGAGGCTCGGAGCGGATCAGGTTGAGCGAGCCGTTGCGGACGATCGTGAACAGCCAGGGCCGCAGATTGATCTCGCGGTCGTCCGCCAGCAGCGCGCCGTGCGCCTTCTCGAGCGCGGTCTGGACGACGTCCTCGGCGCGGTCGTGATTGACGATCGCGGTCGCGAAGCCGACGAGCGGGCCGCGGTAGCGGCGGACGATCTCCTCGAACGCCTGCCCGTGGCCCTCGCGGAGCAGCTTGACGAGGCGCTCGTCCGACTGTGCGGCGAGCACGGTGCGCGCAATTGGGCCCGTGCGATCGGTCATCGCCTGTGGATGATGTCGGCTCCGGCGGTGGATTTCATGAGTGGCCCTTCTGCGGGAACACCGCAGCGGACCGAAGATCACGCGGGTCGCGAGGGTTCATGCCGATTCGCCCCTCGTCGCGCTTGAATGGACTCGGTGAGCGCAGCCCCGGCAGTCCTGATCATGCTCGCCGTCAGCGCCCAGTTCGCGCTGCAGGCGCCGATCAACGCCCGGCTCGCGGTCGCCACGGGCCGGGTCCCCGCGGCGCTGGTCAGCTTCCTCGTCGGCCTCGCCGGCCTGGCGGTCGTCGTCCTCGTCAGCGGCGGGGCAGGGGGCCTGGGCGATCTCGGCGATGCTTCCGCCTGGGAGTTCACCGGCGGGCTGATCGGGGCCGCTTTCGTCCTCACGGCCCTGGTGACGGTTCCCGTCGTCGGCGCCGGAGGCGTCGCCGCGGCGACGATCACCGGGCAGATGATCGGTTCGATCGTCCTCGACGCCAGGGGCTGGCTCGGCCTGGACACGGAGCCGGTGACCGCAGCGCGCGTGGCGGGCGCGCTGCTGCTCCTCGCCGGCACGGTGCTGATCCTGCGCCGCGCCCGCGACGCGGCCGCCGACGGCGGCCCGCGGGGGCGGCGGATCGCCGGGGCGGTCATCGTCGTCGCCGGCCTGGCGCTGGCGGCGCAGGCGCCGATCAACGCCGGCCTCGGAGACGAGATCGGCGGCCTCGAGGCGGCGCTCGTCAACTTCGCGGTGGGCTCGATCGTGCTCGCGATCGCGGTGGTCGCGACCCGCACGGCCGGCGGCGTCCCCGCGGCGCTGAGGGTCCCGCGACGCTACCTGGCCGGCGGACTGATCGGCGCGATCTACGTGACGGCCTCGGTGCTCCTGGTCCGGACGATCGGCGCCGGCGGGATCGCCGCGACGACGATCACCGGGCAGCTCGCCTCCTCGGTCGCTCTCGATCGGGCCGGCGCCCTCGGGCTCGACCGGCGGCCGCTCACGCCGGTCCGGGTCGCCGCGGTCGGCCTGTTGGTCGCCGGAACCTGCCTGATCGTCGCCTGAGCGCGATCAGGCGGCCACCGGCACGGCCACCGGTGCCGGGTCGCCGGCGAGCGACGGCGGGCAGATGTTGAGGTAGTGGTTGAACGACCAGCGGACGAACCCGTCGGTGCTCATGCCCTTCAGGGCGGGACCGAGGACCCGTGGCGGCACCTTCGGCACCACCTTCTGGACCCTCAGCATCCACTCGTACTTCCAGCGGTGGGAGTCGTTGAAGGACCCGTAGCGGGTCAGGGCGGCGTCGCGGCTCGACCGGCCGTCGATCACCGAGCGGAGCTCGCGGCCGCAGGCGACGCCGAAGTAGAAGGCGGGCCGGATCCCCTCGGCCGTGACCGGCAGGCAGTGCCCAGCCGAGTCGCCGCAGAAGAAGACGTCGCGCTCGACGCCGTCGCGGAGCTTGTGCGGGATCCAGTTGCCCTGGTAGCCCTCGGCGGGAAGGTCCAGCCGCTCGGCGAGCTCGACGGTCGGGTCCTTCACGTGGTGGTAGGGGTCGAAGCTGCCGACCCCGACCCGGAGCTCGTCGCCGGCCGGGAAGCTCCAGCCGTAACCCGCGGGGACGACCCTGCGCTCGATCCAGATCTCGAGGTCCTCGCCGGCTCCGGGGGGATGGACCTCGAGGCCGCGCGAGAGCGGTGCGTCCGGCGGCTGATAGCCGTCGCCGAGGACCCGGCGCCAGCCGAGCGCGTCGACGACGAGGGGGGCGCTGACGGTGCCGCGATCGGTCTCGATCCCGATCGGCCGCCCCGATCCGTTGCGGGCGGCCAGGCCGGTCTCGGTCCTGCCCTCCACCTTCGCGGTCTCGAACTCGGCGTCGCACTGCGCCCAGAGCAGGCCGCAGAGCTCGGGGTAGTCGAAGGTCGAGAACTCCCACGGCAGCCGCATCCGCGTCTCCGCGTACGGCGTGTGGAACACGAGGTCGCTGAACGTCTGCCGGATCGAGGTCGACAATCCGAGCGCTTCGAGCCACGCCGTCGGAGCCGCGCAGGCGGAGGTCTGCCGCTCGCCGATCTCGTAGCGATCGAGGACGAGCACCCGAGCGCCGGACCCGTTCAGCTCCCGCGCCACGGTCAGCCCGGCGAAGCTCGCCCCGCAGACGATCACGTCCCAGTCGCCCGTGAGCGGCGTCCGCTCGGCTCCGCGCTTGGTCTTCCGCTCAGGCATGGAGCCGGGAGGGTAGACAAGGAACACGGTTTCGCGCGTGCGCGGCTTTCGTGCGTGGTCGGGCGCAAATCGGCACCCGGACGCCTTGAAAGGGCACCGAATGGGGGTTGACGATGCCGCCGTGGATCCGGTGGGCGCAGATACGGCTCGTAACGGGCCCGAGATACACCCGGTGGATCTCGGGATCGCGATGCTCGGGTCGAGGCAGTCGGGGATCGTCGGTCACTCCCAGCTTCTCGACATGGGGATGAGCCGGGGTGCAATCCGACGCCGGATCGCGCGGGGCTCGCTTCATCGCGTATTCCCGGGGGCCTACGCCGTCGGTGTGCCCCCGTCGAACGGTCGAGCCCTCTGGATCGCGGCACTGATCTCGACCGTTCCCTCGTTCCTCAGCCACCGCGACGCCGGCGAGCATTACGGGATGCTCGAGCCGATTCCGGGGCCGGTGCACGTTACGGTCGCGCACGGCCGGAGTCTGCGCCGTGACGGGATCGTCATCCACCGGACCCGTTCGCTGCCCAGGGTCGAGCGACGCAGGTTCGGCGCCCTCCGGGTCACCTCGCCCGCCCGCACGCTCCTCGACCTCGCCGGCGTCCTCAGCGAGCGGCAGCTGATCCGCGCCTTCGACGAATCGCATCGACTCGGGCTCGCGGAGCGGCCCGAGATCCTGGCGGCGTGCGAACGCGCCGGCTCGCAGCGCGGCACCGGCACCCTGGCTGCGCTCGCCCGTGAGCCGGCCCTGCCCGTCGCCCGCGCTCGCAACGGCGGCGAGGCCGGTTTCCTCCGCTTCTGCAGGACCCACGGGCTGCCGATCCCCGCCGTCAACGTGCCGCTGCTCGGCTGCGAGGTCGATTACCTCTGGGAGGAGCACGGAGTCGTGGCCGAGTCGGACGGCGACCATCACGACTCGCCGCGGGCCCGGCGCTCGGACGCCGCCAGGGACGCCCGCCTCCTCGCCGCCGGTCATCCGGTGGTCCGGTTCAGGCGCCGCGAGATGTGGACGAATGGCCATCTCCTCGCCGCTCGGATCCTCGCGACGCTGGGCCGCGGGGGCGGGTAGCTGCGTCGAGGATGAGCTTTTGCCACAATCACGCGTCCATGTCCGCGACTCAAACAGCCGGCGGAGCGCTTCTGGCGCCTGAAGGAGCCACCCCCGTAGATGGCTCCGACGGGCTCCTCCTCGAGCTCGACGGCAAGATCTTCCCGAACTACGACGCCACCATCACCCACTTCGAGGAGGGTGAGGTCGTCACCGGCACCGTCGTCCGCATCGACAAGGACGAGGTGCTCCTCGACATCGGCTGGAAGTCCGAGGGCGTAATTCCCTCGCACGAGCTCTCGATCCGCCGCTCCGTCGACCCCGCCGAGGAGGTCTCCCTCGGCGAGCAGATCGACGCCCTGGTCCTGACCAAGGAGGACCAGGAGGGTCGCCTGATCCTCTCCAAGAAGCGCGCCCGCTTCGAGAAGGCCTGGCGCAAGATCGAGGCCGCCGCCGAGTCCGGCGAGCCGGTCGAGGGCACGGTGATCGAGGTCGTCAAGGGCGGCCTGATCCTCGACCTCGGAGTCCGCGGCTTCCTGCCCGCCTCGCTGGTCGACATCCGCCGCGTCCACAACCTCGAGGAGTTCACCGGCCAGACGATCGAGTGCAAGGTCATCGAGCTCAACCGCAGCCGCAACAACGTCGTGCTCTCGCGCCGCGCCGTCCTCGAGGACGAGCGCAAGGAGGTGCGCGAGCAGATCCTGACCCGCCTGCAGCCCGGCCAGATCGTCGAGGGCAAGGTCTCCAACATCGTCGACTTCGGCGCCTTCGTCGACCTCGAGGGCATCGACGGCCTGATTCACATCTCCGAGATCTCCTGGAGCCACGTCAACCATCCCTCCGAGGTCCTGAAGATCGGCGAGACGGTCAAGGTCAAGGTGCTCGACATCGACCGCGACCGCCAGCGCATCTCCCTCGGCCTCAAGCAGACGCAGGAGGACCCGTGGCAGACGGTCCTCAACTCCTACGGCCCCGGATCGTCGCTCTCCGGCAAGGTCACGAAGGTCGTCGCCTTCGGCGCCTTCGTCGAGATCGTCCCCGGCGTCGAGGGCCTCGTCCACATCTCCGAGCTCGCCGAGCACCACGTCGAGACCCCCGGCGAGGTGGTCCAGCCGGGCGAAGAGGTCCGCGTCAAGATCCTCGAGATCGACGAGGAGCGCCGCCGCATCTCGCTCTCGATCAAGCGCGTCGGCGAGGGCGGCCTGCCGCTCCGCGACGCCTTCCAGGCCGCCGCCACGCAGGCCGGAGTCACCGAGACCGAGGACACGGGCACCGAGCTCGGTCTCTCCGAGGAGGTGTTCGCCGAGGAGAAGCCCAAGACGGGCGGCCTCGAGATCACCGACGAGGACCTCGCCGCCGCCCACGCCGCGGTCGAGGCCGAGGCCGCCGCCGCTGCGGCGGAGTCGGACGACGCCGCCGAGCAGCCCGCCGAGGACGCCGCCGAGGAACCGACCGAGGACGCCGCCGAGCAGCCGGCCGAGGACGACTCCGCCGCCGAGCCGGGGGACGACGACTCCTGAGGACGTGCCCGGTCCGTCGCTGATCGGGTTGACGGGGGGGATCGCCGCCGGGAAGTCGGAGGTGCTGCGGATCCTTGCCGATCTCGGCGCCGAGACGGTCTCGACCGACGGCCTCGTTCACGAGCTCCTCGGTACCGCCGAAGTGCGCGACAGCCTCGTCGAGCGCTGGGGGCCGGAGGTCGCACCGGACGGTGAGGTCGATCGCGCCGCCGTCGCGGCCATCGTCTTCGAGCGCCGCGAGGAGCTCAGCTGGCTCGAATCCCTGCTGCACCCGCTGGTCCGCGACCGCGTCCGCGAGTGGGCCGAGGCGCTGCCGGCCGGGACCGAGGTTGCGGTCGTCGAGGTCCCCCTGCTCTTCGAGGGCGACATGGCGCCGACGTTCGACGCGACGATCACCGTCGTCGCCGCCGATCATCACCGGATGGAGCGGGCGGCCGCCCGCGGCCACGGTAGCCTCGAGGGCCGAGACGGCCGGCAGCTCACCCAGGAGGAGAAGGCGGCGAAGGCGACCCACGTAGTCGAGAACCACGGTTCCGTCGCGGACCTGGAGGGAGAGCTGGAGCGGCTCTACCCGGCTCTCGTCGCGGCGCGATGAGCCCTGCCCGCCGCTCCGACTCCGCCGGGCTGATCCGGTTGCGCCGGCTGTTCCTGCTCGTCGGCGTCCTGCTCGTCGTCGCCGTGATCATCGGCGTCACCCGCTTCGACATCGGTGGCACGATCAACGAGCTGACGCTGCCGCTTCGCCACGAGGACATCATCCGCCAGCAGGCGGCCGAGAAGGGGGTGCCCGCCGACCTGATCGCGGCGGTCATCTACGAGGAGTCGAAGTTCCAGGACCAGACTTCCTCGGCGGGGGCCCGCGGGCTGATGCAGATCACCCCCGACACCGCGGACACGATCGAGAACCTCTCCGGCGGCGAGACCTTCGTCTACGAGGATCTCGCCGACCCCGAGCTCAACATCCGCTACGGGACCTTCTACCTCGCCTACCTCCTCGACAAGTACGACGGCGACGTCGTCGCGGCCCTCGCCGCCTACAACGCCGGGGAGGGCAACGCCGACGCCTGGGGCGGATCCGGGATGAAGATCGACGACATCGAGTTCCCCGAGACCTACGACTACGTCAAGGACGTGCTCGAGCGCCGCGACCAGTACCGCGAGAAGTACGGGGACGAACTCGGCCTCTAGGCCATCAGAGCAGTCGAGCGGGGCGGAGGCACGCGAGTCGCGCGGTCATCTGTCGGCGGTCGCGCGCCAGACCCACCAGGCGCAGAGGAACTGCAGTGGCAGCCGCGCCCAGAGCGCGAGCGGCGGCACCTGCTCGTAGCGCTCGGGATGGAGGGTCATGTGGACGTTCGCCGGATAGACCGCCGCGAGCACGCCGAGCAGCCACCACCGCGCGAAGCGGCGGGTCGCCGGTGAGATCACGGCGACGCCGCCGACGATCTCGGCCACTCCGCTCCAGAAGACGAGCTCCCGGTGCGCCGGCAGATAGTCGGGCATGATCGACTCGTAGGCGCGCGGCATCGCGAAGTGGTTGGCTCCGGCGACGATCCAGAAGGCGGCCAGCAGCCGCTGCGAGGTGCTCATCGCGGCCAACCCTAGCGCTGCCCGGCGCCCGCCCCGGCGCCGCGAACGGGCCGGACCGCGGCCTAGACTCACGCGACCGTGTTCAGGAGCTCGCGAACCCTGGCCATCGTCGGGATCCCTCTGGTCATGGTCGCCGTTGCGGTCATCGCGCTGACGACCGGCAGCGGCGACGCGAACCCGACCGGGACGCTGGCGGTCATCTTCGCGATCGTCGGCGGCTTCGTCTTCCTGCTGCTCTTCGTCCAGGGGCGGGAGCTCGAGGGAGCGGCGCGGGCCTCGGAGCTGCCGCCGGGTGCCGCCGGCAATCCGGTCGACAACCCGATGACGGCGAGCGAGCCCGAGCTCTGGGCTTCGCTCGCGATCGCGCCGATCACCGACGAGGCGATAGCCGCCAGGACGACGGCGTGGGGCGTGGCCCGCAGCTCGCACCGGTCCGCCTGGGTGATCTGCCTGATGATCTTCATCTTCGTCCCGGCCGCCTATCTGCTCGAGAGGCCGTGGATCGCCGTTCTCGGCGCGATCCCGATCGCCGGCTACGCGGCCTGGCGCTCGATCGCGATCGTCGGCAGCGGCGGCGAGCTCGACCGCGTCTACGAGGGGCTGGGCCGGTCGGTCGAGCCGCTCGGGCTCGCCGTCGACGAGCGGCCGACGGTCGGCGTCGGCCGGCGGCTCGGCCCGCCCGCGTCGCTCAAGACCGACGTCCGCGGTGCCCTGCGGATGAGCGGGAAGCGGCACGGGCGCGCCGTCTCGATCGCGATGGCCGATGGCAGGACGAACGTCCTGGTCCACGTCGACGCGCCGCAGTTCGAGGCGAAGAGCAGCGACGGCAAGATCCGCGGGCGCAGGAACGAGGTGCCGCCCGAGATCGAGTCGGCGCTGCGGCTGGTGCCGGGCTCGGTCGACTGGAAGGACGTCGAGGTCACCGGGGGGCCCGAGGGGATCGAGGTCACGATGGGCGGCTCGGGGAACCGCAACTGGCTCGCCGCCCTCTGGCTGGCCGAGCGGATCGCCGCCGCGGCCGAGGCCGGCTAGCGCCCGGCGGCGCCGAGCGCA
>JADFCZ010000067.1 GCA_018263295.1 Conexibacter sp. | reverse complement strand
CCGCGTCCCGGCGTCCTCGGAGCCGACCTCCGTCGCGACGTCGAAGTGCTCCGGCCAGAGCCGGATCGGCGCGGCATCGGTGCCGGGCCGGGCCGCGATCAGGTCCGCGAGGACGACGGTCCCGAACGCGAACCAGTCCGCGAGCGCAGCGGCGGCCGCCGAGTCGGCTGCCGCGCCCTCGAGCGGAGTCCGCTCGGAGGCGTAGCCGGTGACGACGACCAGGTCCGTCCCCTCGACCCGCGCCTGACCGCTCGCACCGCTCTCGAGCCCGGCCTCCCACGGCGGCGTCCCGAACCCGCCGGGCGTGTAGCGGAGGGCGATCTCGTTGCCGGTCTCGCGCTCGCGCTTCGGCTTCAGCACCTCCTCGGCGACGCGGTGGAGGGCGGCACGCGCCGGAGCGAAGCCCGGCGGCAGCGCCGCCAGCGGCTGCCCGGCCGCGGCCTCGAGGCGAGCCCGGGCGTCGGCGACCGCCCCGGCGTGCTCGGGGCTGTCCGCGCTCACTCTCGCACCTCCGTCACGAGCGAAGTGTCCCACTGCGCCATCGCGGAGGCGGCGACCGCGATCGCTACCCTCGTCCGGTGCCCGAGTTCGAGCTCAATTCCGCCTACTCGCCGACCGCCGACCAGCCGAAGGCGATCGCGTCGCTCGCCGAGGGCGTGGACGCGGGAGAGCAGTTCCTGACGTTGCTCGGGGCGACCGGCACCGGCAAGACCTTCACGATGGCGGCGACGATCGAGAAGCTCGGCCGGCCGGCGCTCGTCATCGCCCACAACAAGACCCTCGCCGCGCAGCTCTGCAACGAGTTCCGCGAGTTCTTCCCCGAGGCGGCCGTCGAGTACTTCGTCTCCTACTACGACTACTACCAGCCCGAGGCCTACGTCCCGGCCCAGGACCTCTACATCGAGAAGGACGCGACCGTCAACGACGAGATCGACCGCCTCCGCCATGCCGCCACCGCCGGCCTGTTCGCGCGCCGCGACGTGATCATCGTCGCCTCGGTCTCCTGCATCTACGGGATCGGCTCGCCCGAGCTCTACCGCGAGCAGATGGTCCTGTTCAAGATCGGCGAGTCGATCGAGCGCGAGACGCTGTTCCGCCAGCTCGTCGCGATGCAGTACCAGCGCAACGACACGATCCTCACCCGCGGGTCGTTCCGGGTCAGCGGCGAGGTCCTCGAGGTGTTCCCCGCCTACGCCGAGTCGGCATACCGGATCACCCTGTTCGGGGACGAGGTCGAGGCGATCACCCACTTCGACCCGCTGACCGGCGAGGTCCTCGACGAGGTCGATCACGTGTCGGTCTGGCCGGCCACCCACTACGTCACCAAGGAGGAGACGATCGAGCGGGCGGTCGACGAGATCCGCTTCGAGCTCGAGGAGCGCTGCAAGGAGTTCGAGAAGGAGGGTAAGGACCTCGAGGCGCACCGGCTCCGGCAGCGGACTCAGTACGACCTCGAGATGATGAAGGAGCTCGGCTTCTGCAACGGGATCGAGAACTACTCGCGGATCCTCGACAACCGCCCCGCCGGCTCGGCGCCGCACACGCTGATCGACTATTTCCCGAGCGACTTCCTCGTCTTCGTCGACGAGTCGCACCAGACGGTGCCCCAGATCGGCGGCATGTACGAGGGCGACCGCTCCCGCAAGCTCACGCTCGTCGACCACGGCTTCCGGCTGCCGAGCGCGATCGACAACCGCCCGCTCAAGTTCGACGAGTTCCTCGACCGGGTCGGCCAGGTCGTGATGGTCTCGGCGACCCCGGGCGAGTTCGAGCGATCGAAGTCGCAGCGGATCGTCGAGCAGATCGTCCGCCCGACCGGGATCGTCGATCCCGAGGTCGAGGTCCGCGAGACCAAGAACCAGATCGACGACCTGATGAACGAGGTCCGCAAGCGGGTCGAGCGCAAGGAGCGCTGCCTGGTGACGACGCTGACCAAGAAGATGTCGGAGGACCTGACCGAGTACCTGCTCGAGAACGGCTTCCGGGTCCGTTACCTGCACTCCGAGGTCGACACGATCGAGCGGATCCAGATCATCCGCGACCTCCGCCTCGGCGAGTACGACGTCCTCGTCGGCGTCAA
Source organism: Conexibacter sp. (assembly GCA_018263295.1). Classification (GTDB taxonomy): domain Bacteria; phylum Actinomycetota; class Thermoleophilia; order Solirubrobacterales; family 70-9; genus RHKX01. Next base: position 7,337 of record JADFCZ010000067.1, on the reverse strand, counting down.
CCTCCTGCGGGAGGGCCTCGACATCCCCGAGGTCGGGCTCGTGGCGATCCTCGACGCCGACAAGGAGGGCTTCCTCCGCGGGTCGACCAGCCTGATCCAGACGATCGGACGCGCCGCGCGGAACGTCGAGGGCAGGGTCCTCATGTACGCCGACCGCGAGAGCGAGGCCATGCGGACCGCGATCGAGGAGACCGACCGCCGCCGCGAGATCCAGCTCGCCTACAACCGCGAGCACGGGATCACTCCGGAGACCGTGAAGAAGGGGATCAGTGACATGTCCGACTTCCTCGCGATGGAGTCGAACGCGCCGCGCAAGCGCCGGCGGACCAGCGCGACGATCGACGGCCGCCCGATCGAGAGCCCCGAGGACCTCGAGAAGGTCATCGTCTCGATCGAGGAGGAGATGCTGGCGGCCGCCGAGGAGCTCCGGTTCGAGGAGGCGGGACGGCTCCGCGACGAGCTGAAAGAGCTGCGCCGCGACCTCGAGGGCATGCGGGCTTGACCCCGGCCAGCGGCTAAGGTTTTTCGCCATGGAACGTGAGGAGATCGTCCGCGACGACTTCCCGACCGTGCGCAAGGGCTGGAGCCCGGAGGCGGTCGAGGTACACCTGAGGGCCGTCGCCGACTGGGTGGCCGCGACCAGTTCGCGCGCGAGGGAGGTGCCGACGCCGACCGCCGACGCCGCCAGCGAGCGCGTCGGGGCCGTCCTCGCCGCCGCCGAGTCGACGGCAGCCGAGATCGTCGAGGAGGCCGAGGCCGAGGCCGAGCGGATCGTCATCGCCGCCCGCGCCGAGGCCGACCAGATCCGTGCCGCCGCCCGGACCGAGTCCGAAGAGGCCGTGAGCGCGGCCAGCCGCGAGGCCAGCGGCCGCGTCGAGCAGGCGCAGGCGGCGGTCGAGGGCCTGGTCGCCCAGGCGGACAAGCTCCGCTCCCAGGTCGGGGCGCTCGGCCGTGACCTCGCTTCGAACGTCCCGGGACTCGGATCGTCGGCAGGCACCGAGCCCGGGCTCGACGAGCTTCCGGACATGCCCGCCGAGTCGGCGGGGGAGAGCGCTCCGGAGCCGGAGCCCGAGCCGGAGCCCGAGCCGGAGGAGCCGAAGGTGGGCGCCGAGCCCGAGCGGTCGCCCGCTCCGGCGCCCGCCGCCGGCACGCCCACCGACGACGAGCTGATCGCCCGCCTCCGCGCGAGCGCGGAGGCCCCCGAGGCCGAGGAGCCGCCGGCGCCCGCCGTCTCCGGCTCCGAGCAGGGCGCCGCCCGCCTCGTCGCGATGAACATGGCGCTCGAAGGGTCATCCCGCGAGCAGATCGCCAAGCAGCTGAAGGCCGAGTTCGGGGCCGTCGAAGGGGTCGACGGACTGCTGGACGACGTCCTCAGGCGCGCCAACCGCTGACGGGCCGCGAGCCGCCGGCTCGGCGTCATCGGTCGGCTCACGGCCCTCGGGCCGCTTCGACGACCTCTTCCTTGATCCGGAGGCTCGCGGCCTAGTCAGTTGGGCCCTCGGGCGTGATCGAACGTCCGTTCGTGTGCGTAGACTTCCGATGGTGGGTTCGAACTCGAAGAGTGGGCGGATCGTCGTCTCCGGCGCCCGCGAGCACAACCTGAAGAACGTCGACGTCGACCTGCCGCGGGATGCGCTCGTGGTGATGACCGGCCTGTCCGGATCCGGCAAGTCGAGCCTCGCCTTCGACACGATCTACGCCGAGGGCCAGCGCCGCTACGTCGAGTCGCTGTCGGCCTACGCGCGCCAGTTCCTCGGTCAGATGGACAAGCCCGACGTCGACTCGATCGAGGGGCTCAGCCCGGCGATCTCGATCGACCAGAAGACGACCTCGCGGAACCCCCGGTCGACGGTCGGAACGGTCACCGAGATCTACGACTACCTGCGCCTGCTCTGGTCGCGGATCGGCAAGCCCCACTGTCCGACCTGCGGCGAACCGATCGCCGGCCAGTCGATCGAGCAGATCACCGACCGCGTGATGACGCTCGCGGAGGGAACGCGCTTCATGGTCCTCGCGCCGGTCGTCCGGGAGCGCAAGGGCGAGTACGGAAAGCTGCTCGAGGAGATGCGGCAGCAGGGCTACGCCCGCGCCGTGATCGACGGCGACCTGCGCCGGCTCGACGAGGAGATCGTGCTCGACAAGCGGTACAAGCACGACATCGCGATCGTCGTCGACCGGCTCGTGATGAAGGAGGGGCTGCGCAAGCGGCTGGCCGAGTCGATCGAGGCCGCGTCGGGGCTCGCCGACGGCCTCGTCGAGGTCGAGATGGTCGACGGCGCCGGCGGAGCGGTGGCGGGCGCGCAGACGCTGTCGGGGCCGAGCGCGGGCAAGCGCGGCGAGGTCCTCGTCTTCAGCGAGAAGTTCGCCTGCCTCAACTGCGGCACCTCGATGCCCGAGATCGAGCCGCGGATCTTCTCCTTCAACTCGCCGCACGGCGCCTGCGAGCGTTGCCACGGCCTCGGCTTCCAGCGTGTGATCGACCCCGAGCTCTGCATCCCCGATCCGACTCTGTCGATCGCCGAGGGAGCGCTCTCGACCTGGATGGGCGCCGCCTCGATGTACTACCGCCGCCTCGTCGAGGCGGTCGCCGAGAACTACGGGATCGACATCGAGACCCCGTGGCAGGACCTGCCCGACGCCGATCGCAAGGTCCTGCTCGAGGGCACCGGCAGCGAGCGGCACCAGATCACCTACAAGAACCGCTTCGGGCGCCGTCGCAGCTACAACGCGCGTTTCGAGGGGATCACGACCGGGCTCGAGCGGCGCTACGCGAACACCGACTCCGACAAGACGCGAGAGCGGATCGAGGAGCTGATGGCCCTGCAGCCGTGCCCGGCGTGCGGGGGCGCCCGCCTCCGGCCCGAGAGCCTCGCCGTAACGGTCGGCGGCCTCTCGATCGCCGATTACACGCAGCTCTCGGCCCGGTCGGCGCTCGAGTGGATCGGCGCGGTCGAGTTGACCGAGACCGAGCAGGCGATCGCCCGGCTCGTGGTCCGCGAGGTCGAGGAGCGGCTCTCGTTCCTGGTCTCGGTCGGGATCGGCTACCTGACGCTCGAGCGTGCGGCGACGACGCTGTCGGGCGGGGAGGCGCAGCGGATCCGGCTCGCGACGCAGATCGGGTCGAGCCTGGTCGGCGTCCTCTACATCCTCGACGAGCCCTCGATCGGCCTCCACCAGCGCGACAACGCGAAGCTGATCGGAACGCTGGAGCGATTGCGCGACCTCGGCAACACCGTGATCGTCGTCGAGCACGACGAGGGGACGATGCGGGCCGCCGACTACCTCGTCGACCTCGGCCCGGGCGCCGGCGAGCACGGCGGCAAGATCGTCGCCGCCGGGACCCCCTCGCAGGTGATCCGCAATCCGGCATCGCTGACCGGCCGCTACCTGGCCGGAAAGGTCGCGATCCCGGTGCCCGAGCAGCGCCGCGAGGGCCGCGGCGAGATCGTCGTGCGCGGGGCCCGCGAGCACAACCTGAAGGGCGTCGACGCGGCGATCCCGCTCGGCACGCTCACCTGCGTGACCGGCGTGTCGGGCTCCGGCAAGTCGACGCTCGTCAACGAGACGCTCTACCGATCGGTCGCCAACCGCCTGCACCGGGCCCGGACCCGCCCCGGCGCACACGACCGGATCGACGGCCTCAAGCAGGTCGACAAGGTCATCAACATCGACCAGTCGCCGATCGGCCGGACGCCGCGGTCGAACCCCGCCACCTACACCGGGGTCTTCGACCACATCCGCCAGCTCTTCGCGAAGACGAAGGAGGCGCGGGCGCGCGGCTATCAGCCCGGCCGGTTCAGCTTCAACGTCAAGGGCGGTCGCTGTGAGGTCTGCAAGGGCGACGGCCAGATCAAGATCGAGATGCACTTCCTGCCCGACGTCTACGTGCCGTGCGAGCAGTGCAACGGCCGCCGCTACAACCGCGAGACGCTCGAGGTCCGGTTCAAGGGCAAGTCGATCGCCGACGTGCTCGAGATGCCGGTCGAGGAGGCGGTGGAGTTCTTCGCGAAGATCCCGAAGATCCACCGGCGCCTGCAGACGCTCCACGACGTCGGGCTCGACTACATCCGGCTCGGCCAGCCGGCGACGACGCTCTCCGGCGGCGAGGCGCAGCGGGTCAAGCTGGCGACGGAGCTGTCGAAGGTCGCGACCGGGGAGACCCTGTACATCCTCGACGAGCCGACCACGGGACTCCACTTCGCCGATGTCGAGCGATTGCTCGAAGTGCTCTCGCGGCTCGTCGATGCGGGCAACACCGTCGTCGTCATCGAGCACAACCTCGACGTGATCAAGTCGGCCGACTGGATCGTCGACCTCGGCCCTGAGGGCGGCGACGGCGGCGGCGAGATCATCGCCACGGGGACGCCCGAGCAGGTCGCGACCGAGGCCGGCTCCTACACGGGCCGGTTCCTCGAGGAGCTGGTCGAACCGCGGGTCGAGCGCTCGTCGGGCGATCGGGAACCGGTCGCCGCCTAGCAGCCGCGCTCCGCTGTGAACGTTTCCTTGCGGATCGCTCACCCGACACTGATTTCGCAGGTCGGGAGTCGCTGCCCGCTGAATCAGGCCGCATGGGTGCGAGGAAGAGGTTCTCGATTTTGGCCGTGGCGACGCTCGCCGTGTGCGGTGCGCTCGTCGCGCCGGCCGGCGCCTCCGTCACGCACACGATCCAGCCCGGCGAGACGCTCTCCGGCATCGCCGCCGCCAACGGGCTGACGACTGATTCGCTCGCGTCGTGGAACGGGGTCTCGAGCGACTACCTCGTGATCGCCGGTAACACGCTGTCGGTGCCGACGCCCGAGGAGACGGGGGTCACCGCCGCGACGACGTCCGCGACCGCGACGACTTCCACCGCGACGGCCCCCGCCTCCTGGCTCGGATCGATCTCGACCCCGTGGGGCGACCTCTACCTCGACGCCGGGGCGGCCGCCGCCTGGAACGCGATGCGGACCGACGCGCTCAACAACTACGGCGTCGACCTCTATCCGGCCGGCCCGCTGTCGGCCTACCGGACCTCGGCCCAGCAGGGCGAGATGTACGAGCTCTTCCTTTCCGGCGTCGGTTCGCCCGCGAACCCGCCCGGCTACTCCTCGCACGAATACGGCATCTCGGTCGACCTCGCGACCCCGGAGATGCGCGACATCGTCGATCAGATCGGCTGGGCCTACGGCTGGGGCAAGGTCGAGGCGCCCGACGAGTGGTGGCACGTCAGCTGGACCGACTGAGGTCCCTCACCACTCAGTCGGCGGTTGTGGAGTCCCCGAGGTCGATCGGGTCGGGCGCCTCGCCACCGAGCATCCGGACGACCTCGGCGCTCCACGGGTTCGTGCGCAGGCTCGGTGCGTAGAGGGTCAGCGGCTCGGGCGCGTCCGGCACGTGGAGCAGGACCTTGTCCCGCATGAACGCGCGCCCTCCGCGCTCGGCCGACACCTGCTCCCGCGGCCAGCTCCGGCCCGGCTCGATCGTGGTCTCGTCGCGGCGGAGGCCGGCGGCGTCGACGGCCAGCGCGTGGACGCGGTCGGCCGCGATCGCGACCAGGATCTTCGGGGAGAGCCCGGACCTGCGGCTGCGCCTGCGGGCGAGCGGCAGCAGCAGCATCCCAAGCCCGGGAATCGAGGCGATCGCCTCGGTCGGGACCGTGCTGAACTCGCCCGCCGCCAGCACCTCGTCCTCGACGGCGCCCGCGGCCTGCGCCCGCAGCTCCTCGCGACGGCGCTCGCGGTAGCGGCGGGCGATCTCGAGCCGCTCGGCCTGCGTCTGCTCTCCCGCCGCGTCTCCGAATGCCACGTCTGGGAAGCTACAGGCGTGGCGTCCGAAGACCCCTACGTGCCGGCGCAGCGCGGCTGGCGGATGTGGCGGACGAAGCGCCGCTGGTACGACCGTACACACCGGCTGCGCAACCGCTGGCGGATCAACCGGCACGCGGCGCGGGGCGGCTTCTACGTCCGCCATCCGATCGAGGGCGAGGTCCTCGAGGCGCTCGACGACGGCCGCCTGACGATCGGCGAGGGGACCCTGCTCGAGCCCGGATGCTGGATCACGCTCGCGCCCGAGGCCCGGATCGCGATCGGCCGCGGCTGCTTCCTCAACCGCGAGACGATGCTCGCCGCCCAGGAGTCGATCGAGATCGGCGACCACGTGATGTTCGCCAACCACTGCTTCGTCGGCGACGCAGACCACCGCTTCGACGACCCCGAGCTGCCCGTCACCTGGCAGGGCTTCGTCCCCCGCGGCCCGGTCCGGATCGGCTCCAACAGCTGGCTCGGCAAGGGCGTCGTGGTCACCGGAGGCACCGAGATCGGCGAGCACAGCGTCATCGGCTCGAACTCGGTCGTAACCCGCGACACGCCGCCATGGACGATCTCGGCCGGCGCCCCCGCCAAGGTCCTGCGGGAGATCGAGCCCCGCCCGGCGGATGGCTAGCCTGTCGGGCGTGAAGCCACTCAAGATCACGATCGCCGTTGCGGTCGCCGCACTCCTACCGATCGCCGCCGGCTGCGGCGAGAAGGAGGAGCCGCCGACCACCGGCCCCGTCGTCACCCAGACGACCACCGGCGCGACGACGTCCCAGACGACGACCGGCGGCGGCCAGACCGACGAGGAGCTGATCCGGGCGACGATCACCGACTTCCTGACGCTGCCCAACGACCCGAGCGTCTGCGACGAATTGATCACGGAGGAGTTCCTGAAGGCCTCCTACGGCGACCGGCAGGGCTGCGTCGCCGCCCGGAAGCCGGGCGCGCTGGCCGACCAGGTGACGATCCTCGCCCGCAAGCCCGGTCCCGGCGACTCGATGATCGTCACGGTCAAGCCGCAGGGCGGCGTCTTCGACGGCGAGACCCTGAAGGTGACGGTCGTCAAGTCCGGCCAGGCTTGGCAGATCGACAAGATCACCTCGAACACGAAGGTCGGCCCCTAGGTCGTTCGCCGGCCGGCCTCGGGTCTACGAGTGGGACCGGTGGGTGACACCACCGCCTCCGCACTTCGTGCTGAGTGTCGGCGGCGGCGTCACCCACCGGTCCTCCTGCGCGGGTACGCCGCCGGTCCGGCACGTGGTGCTTCAGGGGCGCCGTCCTTGCATCTCGCTGCAGCGGCCCCCGCGCCGGGCTGGCGAGAGCCCGCGGGTGGCGCCGGACGGGGCGCCCCGCGGCGTGCGTCAGACCCGCGGGGCTGTCCGGCGACAGGACCCGCGGGTGGGTGGGTGGGAAACCGCCCGCGCTCGTCGGCGGCGCTGCTTTCCACCGGTCCGGATCAAGCGTCCATACGACGCAGAACCCTGCCCGGTGGCACGGTCGGCGCGCCCACTGATCGGGATCAGGGCTGCACAGCAACCTCAATCC
>JADFCZ010000066.1 GCA_018263295.1 Conexibacter sp. | reverse complement strand
TCGCCTTCTCGATCTCGGCCTCGACCTTCGCGATCTGCTTCGTCAGCGCCCGGCTGCGGGCGAGGTCGACCCGCATGTCGAGCAGGTCGATGCCGGTGCTCGCGACGATCTGGGCGAGGCCGCTCGCAACTTCGGGGTCGTCGCCGGCGATCACCTCCGGCCGCCCCGCGCTCTCGAGCAGGACCATCGCCTCCATCGTGTCGGGGTCGACGCCGTGGGCGGCTGCGGCCTTCTCGATCTCGTCGCGCCAGCCCGCCGTTCGGCGAGCGCTCGCGACGATGCCGCCGGGGCTCTTCTCGTAGAGGACGTGCGAGAGCCCGAGCGCCGCGCGGCGCTCGAAGTCGGCGTTGCGGTCCGGCTCCCAGGCGAAGGGGTCGCCGGCACCCGGATCCCGTCCCGCCTCGGCCACCCGGCCGGCGTCGAAGCCGTCGTCGCCGCCGAAGACGCCGGTCACCAGCAGGACGACCGCGATCAACACCGCCGTCGCGACCACGAGGCCCGCGATCGCCCAGGGGCGGGCCGGGGAACGCCCCAGGGGCGTACGTCCGGGTTCCTGCCTCGTCATCGGGCCACTGTGACAGCCCCGGCGCCCGGGGCGCGGGAGGACTACCCTCCCGCTCGGTGCGCACGGAAGCTCGTTACCCGAAGGTCCCAGCCGGTTCCGGCCACTACGAGAGCTTCTACCTGAAGGCCGCGGCGCCGGAGGGCGGCCGCGCGATCTGGATTCGCCACACGGTCCACAAGCGGCCGGGCGAGGAGCCGACCGGCGCCGTCTGGCTGACCTGGTTCGACGCAGCGCGCTCCGAGCCGCTCGCGGCGAAGCGCCGGGTCGGCGCCGCCGAGATCTCGGTCCCCGACAAGACCTACATCCGGGCGGCCGAGTCGGAGATCGCGCCCGGCCGGGTCCAGGGCCAGCTCGACGACGGCGTGCCCGCAAGCTGGAGCCTCCGCTTCAAGGACCACGGCGGCCCGCTGCACCACTTCCCGGCCCAGTGGATGTACGAGCGGCGGCTGCCGAAGACCAAGCTGCTGAGCCCGCATCCCTGCGCGAGCTTCGACGGGATCCTCGACGTCGGCGACGAGCGGATCGTCCTCGACGCCTGGCCGGGCATGATCGGCCACAACTGGGGCGCCGAGCACGCCGAGAGCTGGATCTGGATCCACGGTGCGACCGTCGGCGACGACGGCTCCCGCGGCTACGTCGACCTCGGAGCCGGCCGGGTCCGGCTCGGGCCGCTGACCACGCCGTGGGTCGTCAACGGCGAGATCGTCCACCGCGGGGAGCGGCACCGGGTCGGCGGCCTCGGCCGCCAGCTCAAGACCCACGTCGACGCCGAGCCGACCCGCTGCGGGTTCACCGTCGGCGGCGAGGGGCTCGTCGCCCGCGGATCGGTCAGCGGCCCGCGCGAGCACTTCGTCGGCTGGGTCTACGCCGACCCGGTCGGGCCCGAGCACCACTCGCTGAACTGCTCGATCGCGGACCTCGAGGTCGACGTCACGCGGCACGGCCGCAGCGACCTCCGGATCAGCGTCGAGGGTGGAGCGAGTTACGAGTTCGGGACCCGCCGGACCGACCACGGCATCCCCCTGCAGCCGTTCGGGGACGGGTAGTCTCAATCGCAGTTGGACCCGCGAACGGAGAGGTGAAGATGGGCGCTACCGAGCAGTCAGTGATCGAGGCGGTCCCGAAGCAGCTGCTGATCTGCGGCGAGTGGCGGGACTCGGGCAACGGTGAGACGTTCGCCGTCGGCGACCCCTCGACCGGCGAGACCCTCTGCGAGATCGCCGACGCCACCGCCGACGACGCGAAGGCCGCCCTCGACGCCGCCTGCGCCGTGCAGGAGGAGTGGGCCGCCACCCCCGCCAACACCCGCTACGACATCCTCCAGTCCGCCTTCGAGCTGATGAACGAGCGCAGCGACGAGCTGGCGCTGCTGATGACGCTCGAGATGGGCAAGGCGGTCGCCGAGTCGAAGGGCGAGATCGCCTACGCGGCCGAGTTCTTCCGCTGGAACGCCGGCGAGGCACTCCGCCTCACGGGCGACTTCAAGGTCGCCGGCAACGGCGCCAGCCGGGTGATGGTCATGCGCCAGCCGATCGGCCCCTGCTACCTGATCACGCCCTGGAACTTCCCGACCGCGATGGGCACCCGCAAGATCGGCCCGGCGATCGCAGCCGGCTGCACGATGGTCATGAAGCCGGCCCAGAACACGCCGCTCTCGATGCTCGCGCTCGCGAAGCTGCTGGAGGAGTGCGGCCTCCCCGCCGGCGTGCTCAACATCCTCACCAGCACCTCCTCGAGCGAGGTCTCGAAGCCGATCATCACCGACCCGCGCCTGCGCAAGCTCAGCTTCACGGGCTCGACCGAGGTCGGGCGGATGCTGATCGAGCAGTCCGCCGAGAACGTCCTCAAGACGTCGATGGAGCTCGGCGGCAACGCCCCGTTCCTCGTCTTCGAGGACGCCGACCTCAACGACGCGGTCGACGGCGCGATGGTCGCGAAGATGCGGAACGTCGGCGAGGCCTGCACCTCCGCCAACCGCTTCTACGTCCACGAGTCGGTCGCCGAGGCCTTCGCCGAGAAGCTCGCCGCGAAGATGGGCGCCCTCAAGGTCGGGCGCGGGACCGAGAAGGGGACCGAGATCGGGCCGCTGATCGACGACGACCAGCGCTCGAAGGTCGCCGAGCTCGTCGACGACGCGGTCGGCAAGGGCGCGAAGGCGCTGACCGGCGGCAAGGCCGTCGAGGGCGCCGGCTCCTTCTACGAGCCGACCGTGCTCTCGCCGGTCCCCGACGACGCCCGGCTGCTGCGGGAGGAGATCTTCGGGCCGGTGGCGCCGGTCGCCACGTTCTCGACCGAGGAGGAGGCGATCGCCTCGGCCAACGACACCGAGTACGGGCTCGTCGCCTACGTCTACACGAGCGACATCAAGCGTGCGCTCCGCGTCTGCGAGAAGCTCGAGACCGGCATGATCGGCCTCAACCAGGGCCTGGTGTCGAACGCCGGCGCGCCGTTCGGCGGCGTCAAGGCGTCGGGCCTCGGCCGCGAGGGCGGCACCGAGGGCCTGCTCGAGTATCTCGAGACGAAATACGTCGCAATCAACGTCTGACGGGTCGTCAGATGAGTGATCGCCGACCGGAGGTCCATGTCGACTCGGGCGCCGAGCTGCGCGCCTGGCTGGAGGCGAATCACGACTCCTCCGACGGCGTCTGGCTGGTCACGCACAAGAAGACGAGCGCGACCGGGCCGTACGTGTCCTGGACCGAGATCGTCGACGAGCTGATCGCGTTCGGCTGGGTCGACAGCGTCCAGAAGCGGCTCGACGAGGACCGTTCGAAGATCCAGATCACGCCGCGGAAGCCGCAGAGCAAGTGGTCGCGCGTGAACAAGGAGCGGGTCGAGCGGCTGACCGCCGAGGGCCGGATGGCGCCGCCGGGGATCGCCATGGTCGAGCTCGCCAAGGAGACCGGGACCTGGACGGCGCTCGACGCGGTCGAGCGGCTCGAGGAGCCCGACGACCTCCGGGCCGCCCTCGATGCCCTGCCCGACGCTCGGCGCCACTACGACGCCTTCCCGCCGTCGAGCCGGCGGGCGATCCTCGAGTGGGTCACCTCGGCGAAGCGGCCGGCCACCCGCGAGGCGCGGATCGCCGAGACGGTCGCCCTCGCCGCCGAGGATCTGCGCGCAAGCGATTGGCCGCGGCCGAAGCCCGGCGACGGCAAGAAGCGCCCGGGCTGACGCCCGGTTACAGCGAGCTCGGGCTAACGCCCGAGCAGCGACCCGAGCAGCCCGCTGCCGGAGCGGCGCTGGTCGAAGTAGCACTGGTGATAGCCCTCGGCCATCCAGAAGCCGGTCGCGGGCTCGATCGAGGTGGCGATCGGATCGCGGTACTGCGTCTGGCGGGCGGCCTTGGACGCCTGCGCCGCCTCTTCCTGCTCGGGCGTGTGGGTGAAGATCACGGTCCGGTACTGGTCGCCGACGTCCGGACCCTGGCGGTTGACCTGGGTCGGGTCGTGCATGTCCCAGAAACGGTCGAGCAGCTCGTCGTAGGAGACCTTGCCGGGGTCGTAGGTGACCCGGACGACCTCGGCGTGGCCCGTCGTCCCGGTGCAGACCTGCTCGTAGGTCGGGTCCTCGACGTGGCCGCCCTCGTAGCCGACCGCGGTGTCGACGACCCCCGGGACCTCGCGGTAGAGCGCCTCCGGCTTCCAGAAGCAGCCGGCCCCGAACGTCGCGACCTCGGTCCGCTCGGGCCTCTCGACCCCCGGCACCGCGGTCCCCTGTGGCTGATTGGAGGCGTCGCTCATGTCTGATCTCCTTGCGATCGGGTTCCAACCGATGATGACAGGGGTGTCCAGCCGTCCTGGACGGATTCAAGTAACCACGAGCCGGCCCCGATAGGGAGTCCGGAGATGTACCTGCTGGAGTTCGTCAACCATGTCCGCCAGGCCCAGAGCTACGAGGGCCTCGCCCAGCTGCCGCCCGCCGGCGCCGACGGCAGCACGCCGCTCGAGCTCGCCATGGGCTGCCGCCTCGAGTCCGGCGTCATGAGGCTCTCGAGCCCGCAGGCCGCCGCCGCGGTCGCCGACGCCACCGGCCTGCCGGTGGCCCCCGACCGGGTCTCGGTCACGCTGCCGCAGGCGCTCGTCCCGCACGCCGACGCCGTCGCCTCGGCTCGCGCCCACGGTGCCGGCGCCGTCGCCGGCTGATCCCCTTATCCTCGGTTCCATGCTGGGCCGCCGGTTAGCAATGGCTGCCGCCGGAACCCTCCTCCCGGCGCTGATCGCCGCCGCTCCGGCGGCCGCCGAGCTCGGCATCCCCGGCCGCGGAGCCGACCCGATCGTCCTCCGCGGCGCCGACCTGCCGAAGCTCGACGGCACCGACCCCGGCGACGTGGTCGCGTTCAGCTGGGACGGCGAGTGGATCCAGGTCCCGGTCCAGGTCGACGAGCGGGCCGTCGTCGACTACGGCGTCGTCCGCCAGATCGGCAACGGCTTCGACCACGAGGCCTACACCGACCCCGGCACTTTCGCCGGCGCCGACCCCGACCCCACGCTCGACGACGGTGACGAGATCGCCTTCATGGCGCGAGACGCGGGCGGCGATGCCGCCGTCGTCGGGAGCCCCGCGGGCGTCGTCGCAGCGAGCCGCACCGCGGTGGCGATCTCCGACCCACTCGACGCCGGCGACGATCGGTTCGTCTACCTGTTCCGGTCGGACTCCGGGCTCGACCCGGCGGCCGGGCGCTCCTACGTCGACTACGACTTCTCGCTCGATTCCGGCGCTTACAAGACGACCTACGACTTCGACGGCGTCCCGAACGTCGAGGCCAACGCTCCCCCCGCGAACCCCGAGGACTCGCTGGTCACGACGCCGGCTTACACCCAGCACCTGCTCTCGCGCTGGGTGACCGACCGGATGACGCTCAGGACCGGTCCCGCACCCAGCGGCGACATCCTCGACGGCGACAAGGCGCAGGTCGGACGCGGCTGCGGGCGCAGCGAGCTGACGTTCAGCCGCGGCGGCGGCGGTTTCATCGCCAACATCTCCGGCCCGGTCCGAGCGATCCGCTCGCAGATCGGCGCCAACAGCGGCACCTACACCCAGCGCGACGACATCTACTACGAGCGCCGTCACGACACGCTCACCTACCTGCGCGTCCACGCCGGGATCGGCCAGGTCTCGCAGTTCCGCGACTTCGCCGCGACGGCGAGCGGCATGACCTATCGGAGCTCCGCCTACCCGGCGGGGGTCACGATCGACGGCGTGCCCGACGCCGGGATCCCGGTTCCGGTCGGCGCGAACGCACTCCAGCCGGCGATCGACTGGGAGCAGGTCACGGGCTCCACCGGCACTCTCAACACCGTGACCAGGGTCGACACCGACCTGCCCGGCTACACGCCCGGCTCCTTCTACCGCGACGAGGGCGCCTCGCCGTCGTTCGGGCAGTGCGGCGGCTACGCCGACTCGCTCTCCTACGGAACCAGCGGCTCGGAGTTCAAGAGCTCGGGCGGCAACACCGACCCGACCCTGGGCGCCGCCTCCGACATGACCGCGACCCGGACCACCTACTTCGACCCGCCGGGCGCCGACGCCGCCGACGCAGCGCGACGCTCCGCCCAGGTCGACGAGCCGCTGGCGACGACCGCGACGGCCGAGCCGGAGCCCGCGAAGCCGGTCCTCGATCTCACCGTCACCGGCGCAAAGCGGACCGTGAGGCCCGGCGACACGGTCCGGGTCCCGGTCCGGGTCCGCAACGGCGGCGGCAGCACGGCGACCGGCGTCGAGGTCTGTGCCCGGGCGCCGGAGTCCATCGCCCGGACCGGCCGCTGCAAGCGGACGAAGAATCTCGCGCCCGGCGACTCCTTCCGGGCGAGGCTCAGGATCGAGGCCAAGCGCCGCGCCCGCGACCGGATCCGGGTCGCCTACTCGGCGAGCGCCGACAACGCCCGGCGCGACCGCGCCGGGGCATCGATCGGCGTCCGCCGCTAGCCCCTCGCCGCTACCGGTGCGGGTGGGCCATGCCCACGAAGTCGAGCGCCTCGTCGAGGGTCGCCTCGTCGACGCCCTTCTCGATCGCGACCTCGCGGACCGTGCGGCCGGAGGCCGCGGCCTCCTTGACGATCTCGGCGGCGCTGTCGTAGCCGATGTGCGGGTTCAGTGCGGTCGCGACCTGCAGGGTCGACTCGGCATGCCGCTGCAGCATCTCCTCGTTCGGCTCGATGCCCGCGACGCACTTGGTGTCGAGCAGTCGGCAGGCCGACGCGAGCAGCTTGATCGAGTCGAGCAGGTTGCGGGCGATCAGCGGAACGCGGACGTTGAGCTCGAACTGGCCCTGGGCGCCGCCGAGCGTGATCGCCGTGTCGTTGCCGATCACCTGATCGCCGACCTGGATCACGACCTCGGGGATGACCGGGTTGACCTTGCCGGGCATGATCGATGAGCCCTTCTGGAGCTCCGGCAGCCGGATCTCGGCGAGCCCGGCGCGCGGGCCCGAGCCCATGAGCGCGAGGTCGTTGCCGATCTTGATCAGCGAGACGGCGAGGACCTTCAGCGCCCCGGACAGCTCGACGAGCGCGTCGCGGTTGGCCTGCGCCTCGAAGCGGTCGGCGGGAGCCGAGATCTCGAGCCCGCTGTCGCGAGTGAGCTTCTCGCGGACGCGATCGGAGAACTCGGCGTGGGTGTTGATGCCGGTGCCGGTCGCGGTGCCGCCGAGCGGGATCTGCCCGACCCGGCCGAGGGTGCCGCGGATCCGCTCGGCACCGAGGCGGATCTGGGAGGCGAAGCCGGAGAACTCCTGGCCGAGGGTGACCGGGACGGCGTCCATCAGGTGGGTGCGGCCGGACTTGACGTGCTCGGCGAACTCGTCGCCCTTGCGGTCGAGCGTCGCGACGAGCGCGTCGATGGCGGGCAGCAGGTCGCTCGTGGTCTGCTCGAGCGCCGCGAGGTGCACCGCGGACGGAAAGACGTCGTTGGAGGACTGGCCCATGTTCACGTGGTCGTTCGGGTGGGCCTCGTCGCCGGCGACGTTCGCGATCACCTCGTTGGCGTTCATGTTCGAGGAGGTGCCGGAGCCTGTCTGGAAGACGTCGACCGGGAACTGAGAGTCGTACTCGCCGCGACCGACGGCGTCGCCGGCGGCGGCGATCCGCTCCGCGTGGCCCTCGTCGAGGAGCCCGAGCTCGGCGTTGGTCCTGGCTGCGGCGGCCTTGATCTTTCCCAGCCAATGGACGACCGGCGCCGGAATCGGGTGACCCGAGACCGGGAAGTTCCCGACCGCCTTGTCGGTCTCTCCGCCCCAGAGCTTGTCGTCTGCGTTCGTCGTGTCTTCGCTCACTTCGAGTTCTCCGTTCCGCGCGGTCGTGTCTGTGTGGGGGTGCAGGGCAAGAGGCTAGCTGCCACCTAGAATCGTCCGCCCCATGGCCCGCCACGCCCCCGTCGACCCCAAGCAGTCCTTCCCGGCTCTCGAGGAGTCGGTGCTCGAGCGCTGGCGCGAGGGCGAAACCTTCAGGCGCCAGCTCGAGTCGCGCCGCGGACAGCCGCTCTGGAGCTTCTACGAGGGCCCGCCGACGGCAAACGGGAAGCCCGGATCCCACCACGTCCTCGCCCGTGTCTTCAAGGACATCTACCCGCGCTACAAGTCGATGTGCGGCTACGACGTACCGCGCAAGGGCGGCTGGGACTGCCATGGCCTCCCGGTCGAGCTGGAGATCGAGAAGGCACTCGGGATCAGCTCCAAGGAGGAGATCGAGGCGTTCGGGATCGTCGAGTTCAACCGCCGCTGCCGCGAGTCGGTGTTCGCCTACGTCGACGACTGGAACCGGATGGTCGAGCGCGTCGGTCACTGGATCGACCTCGACGACCCCTACGTCACGATGGACACCGACTACATCGAGTCGGTCTGGTGGTCGCTGCAGCAGAACTGGCAGCGCGGCCGGCTCTACGAGGGCCATAAGGTCGTCCCCTACTGCCCGCGCTGCGGCACCGCCCTGAGCTCGCACGAGGTCGCGTCGGGCTACAAGGACGTCGTCGACCCCTCCGCCTACGTTCGCCTGCCGGTGACCGAGCCTGCCGGGCCGCTCGAGGCGGGCGACAACCTCCTCGTCTGGACGACGACGCCGTGGACGCTGATCGCCCACGCCGCGGTCGCCGCCGGCCCCGACATCGACTACGTACGCGCAGCGCTCCCCGGCGGCGAGATCGTCGTCGTCGCGCTGGCCCTGGCGGAGCGCCTGCTCGGCGAGGACTACGAGACCCTGGCCACCTTCGAAGGCGCCGAGATCGAGGGCGCCCGCTACGAGGCACCGTTCGGGTTCATCGCGGGATCCGACTTCGGACCGCACGGCCACTCGGTCCTGGGCGCCGACTTCGTCACGACCGAGGACGGCACCGGCCTCGTCCACACCGCGCTCGCGTTCGGCGAGGACGACTTCCGGCTCGGCGAGCAGTACGGGATGACGCTGCAGAACCCGGTCCGGCTCGACGGCACCTACGACGAGCGCGTCCCCGACTTCCAGGGCAAGCTCGTCCGCGACCACAACCCGGAGATCGTCGCGGCGCTCGATGCCGCCGGCAGGCTCTTCCGCGAGACCCCCTACGAGCACGCCTACCCGCACTGCTGGCGCTGCGACACGCCGCTGCTCTACTACGCGAAGGCGTCCTGGTACCTGCGGACGTCCGAGATCCGCGACCGGATGCTCGCCGAGAACGAGCGGATCGGCTGGCATCCCGAGCACATCAAGCACGGGCGCTTCGGCAAGTGGCTCGAGGGCAACGTCGACTGGGCGCTCTCGCGCGAGCGCTACTGGGGCACGCCGCTGCCGGTCTGGCAGTGCGCCGGCGAGGACTGCGACGAGCAGGTCTGCGTCGGCTCGATCGCCGAGATCACCGAGCGCGGCGGGGAGCTCCCCCGCTCCGAGGAGGGCGAGGTCGATCTCCACCGTCCCTACATCGACGACGTCGTCCTGGCCTGCGGGTCGTGCGGGGGCGAGATGCGGCGCGTCCCCGAGGTGATCGACACCTGGTACGACAGCGGCGCGATGCCGTTCGCCCAGCTCCACTACCCGTTCGAGAACGAGGAGGAGTTCGAGCGGCGGTTCCCGGCGGACTTCATCTGCGAGGGGATCGACCAGACGCGCGGCTGGTTCTACTCGCAGCTCGCCGAGTCGGTCCTGCTGTTCGACCGGACCGACTACCTGAACTGCGTCTGCCTCGGGCTGATCCTCGACCCCGAGGGCCGGAAGATGAGCAAGCGCCTCGGCAACCTCGTCGACCCCCACGAGGTGATCGACGCCCACGGCGCCGACGCCTTCCGCTGGTACTACCTCGCCTCCCAGCAGCCGTGGGCCGGCTACCGCTTCAGCGCCGACACCGTCGGCGAGTCGGTCCGCCAGTTCCTGCTGACGCTCTGGAACACCTACTCGTTCTTCGTCCTCTACGCGAACGCCGACGAGGGCGCCTCGACCCGCGAGCCGAGCGAAGCCGAGGCGGCGCTCGACCGCTGGCTGCTGTCGCGCATGCAGGCGACGACCGGGACGGTCCGCGAGCGGCTCGACGACTTCGACTCGACTACCGCCGGCAAGGCCATCGCCGAGTTCGTCGACGAGATGTCCAACTGGTACGTCCGCGTCTCCCGGCGCCGGTTCTGGGAGGGCGACGCCGCCGCCTTCGCGACCCTGCGCCACTGCCTCGTCGAGACCGCGAAGCTGCTGGCGCCGTTCATCCCGTTCACCGCCGACGCGATCTGGCTCAACCTCGTCCACGGCGCCGAGCCGCCGCTGGAGGCGTCGGTCCACCTCGAGGACTACCCGGAGGCCGACCCGTCGCGGCGCGACGCCGGGCTCGAGGAGGGCGTCGAGGCGGCCCGCCGCGCCGTCGAGCTCGGCCGCGCCGCCCGCGCCCAGGCCAAGGTCAAGATGCGCCAACCGCTCGCGAAGGCGGTGATCGTCGCGACCGAGGCCGAGCGCCGCACGATCGAGGGGCTGTCGGAGATCGTCCGCGCCGAGCTCAACGTCCGCGAGCTCGAGTTCGTGACCGAGGAGGGCGAGCTCGCGAGCTGGAGCGTCAAGCCGAACTTCTCCGCCCTCGGTCCCCGCTTCGGCAAGAACATGCCCCAGGTCAAGGCCGCGGTCGAGGCGCTTGACGCCGACCACGTCCGCGGGACGCTCGACGCCGGCGGTCAGGTCGGGATCTCGATCGACGGACGCGAGCACACCCTCGGCCCCGACGAGCTCAGCTTCGCGATGCAGCCGCTCGACGGCTACCAGGTCGAGTCGGAGGCGGGCCGCGCCGTTGCGCTCGCCCTGGACCTCGACGACGACCTGATCCGCGAGGGCCACGCCCGCGAGGTCGTGCGCGCCGTCCAGAACGCGCGCAAGGAGAGCGGCCTCGAGATCACCGACCGGATCGACCTCAAGCTCGGCGGCGACCCCGAGCTGCTCGACGCGGCCCGTGCGCACGAGGACTACGTCACCGGCGAGACGCTGGCGACCAGCGTCGCCTACGAGACGGAGCCGTTCGGTGCCGAGGTGACCGTCGACGGCCGCGAGCTCGTGATCGCGGTCGGCCGCGCCGGCTGAGAGGGCCCGCCGCTAGCGCGGAGACTCGCCGCCGTCGGGCCAGAGCGCCTCGTGCAGGCGCCCGAGCAGGTCGATCATCGTGTCGAAGTCCTCGCGTCCGATCAACTCCGCCCAATCCCGCTCGATCCGGACGACGATCTCTCGACCGGCCCGCTGCGCACGGACGCCCCGCTCGGTCATCCGGACGAGCTTGGCGCGACCGTCCGCGGGATCGGGGACACGCTCGACGTAGCCGAGCTGCTCGAGGTCGTTGACGAGATAGACGATCGCCGGCTTGCTCATCTGGGCGAGCTCCGCGAGCTCGGTGATCCGAGATCCCTCGTCCGCGATGTGCTGACCGATCGTCCCGTGAGCGGGACGGAAGTCATCGAATCCCTCGGCCGCGAGGCCCTTGCTGACGAGCTCGTTGATCGTCAGGGTCGGGTCCCGCAGCAACGGGCCGATGTGGCCGCCGCCTCGCCACCGCCGGCGCGGCCGGGATTCATCGGGGAGCTGTGACACTTGACAAGTCGATGGAATCGTTAGATGATCGAACTAGATAGTTAGACAGCTTAACGATAGAGGAGGGATCCGATGCGAAGTGGTGACGTCTTTTGGAACCCGCTGACCGGCGAGAAGGCGATGGTCGTCGAATCGGGCGAGGAGACGGGCGGCGCCCGCGTCGTCGCCGACTTCGCCGTCGAGGAGGGCGGCTTCGTCCCCGGCGGCGAACACGTACACGACCACTGCAGCGAGCGTTTCGAGGTCTCGGCCGGCCGGATCGCCTTCGTCTGCGACGGCGAGGAACGCACGCTGACGGCGGGCGAAAGCCTGACCGTCGAGCCGGGGACCTGGCACCGGTGGTGGAACGCCGGCGAGTCGGAGGTCCGGATCCGCGCGACGGTCGAGCCGGCCCTGGACATCGAGGCGGCGCTCCTCGTCTTCTGGGGTCTCTGCGCCGAAGGGCACACCAACGACGAAGGTCGCCCGGGGCCGTTGTTCGGAGCGATCCTCGCCACCGCGTATCGCCGCGAGCTTCGGTTCCGCCCGCCCCCGGACGCGGTTCAGCGGCTCCTGTTCCCGCCACTCGCCGCCGTCGGCCGCAGGCGCGGGCTGCAGGCGACGATCGACCGCTACCTCGACCTCGAGACCCATCCGTCGGCGGAGGCGGGTCGCGGGAGCCTGCCCGAGAAGGTGATGCGCCGGTCCGGTTGACCGCCGGCACTTCGCTCGCCCTCCCGGTGCGGGCCGCATAGGCTGGCCGCATGGAGATCGGCTGCGACACGAAGGCGGTGGTCCTCACCGCCGGGCTGATCTTCCTCTGGGCGCTGCTGCTCGGCGCCTGGAAGTACCGGCAGATGGCCGCCTCCGAGGACGGCCTCGCCCATCCCTACGTCGACATCGCCCACCGGGCGGCGCTGCTCTACAGCTTCGCGACGCTGCTGCTGGCCGTCTTCGTCGAGCTCAGCGGGTTCTCGACGGCGGTCAATCTGATCGCCGCGTTCGTCCCGATCTTCTTCTTCGTCGCCGCGATCGTCGGCTACATGATCCACGGCGCCCGACGCGACACCGACAACCAGTTCCGCGACCCCGTCCCCGGCACCCACCCGTTCATGTGGGCGCTGATGATCGGGGAGATCGGTGGAGTCGCGGTCCTGATCGCGGGCTTCGTCGACGCCCAGATCCTCTGACCGGCGTCTAGGTGAGCGCCGGCTCGATCTCGGCCTCGAGCCGCTTCTTCGGCATCGCCCCGACGATGGTCTTGGTGGGGGCGCCACCCTTGAAGACGATCATCGTCGGGATCGACATGACCTGGTACTTGCCGGCGGTCTCCTGATTCTCGTCGATGTTCAGCGAGACGATCTTGACGTCGTCGCGCTCGCCGGACATCTCCTCGAGGATCGGATGGACGACCCGGCACGGGCCGCACCACGGGGCCCAGAAGTCGACGAGGACGGGCTCGGTGGAATCGAGCACTTCGGCCTGGAAGTTGTTGTCGGTCACTTGGGGGAGGTTCGCCATCTCGGTGCTCCTCGTTGGGGGTGCGTGGGGGGTCTCTGTATATCGATCTGATCAGCCGGACGGGGGTCGCGGCGTCCTCGGACACCTTACTACACAAAATGAAGTATTGGAAGGCGCTCAGGCCCAACGCGAGCCGCGAAGGCGCATGATCGGCACCCTCCATGCGGCTTCAGCGACGATCGCGCGGCTCATCTTCGACTCCCCCACCCGGCGGTCGCTGAAGACGATCGGGACCTCGGTCACGGCGAATCCGGCGCATGCCGCCCGGTAGGTCGTCTCGATCTGGAACGCATAGCCGAGGGCGCTGACGGTGTCGATCCGGATCGCCTCCAGCACCTCGCGGCGGAAGCACTTGAAACCGCCCGTCAGATCCTGGATCGAGAGCCCGAGCCAGACCCGCGCGTAGATGCTTCCCCAGCGGGAGATCGCCTGCCGGCCGCGGCCCCAATCGCCGACCCCGCCGCCGTCCACGTAGCGCGAGCCGAGCGCGAGGTCCGCCCCGCCGTCCGCCGTCGCCGCGATCAGCCGCGGGACGTCGGCCGGGTCGTGGGAGAAGTCGGCGTCCATCTGGACGATCCGCTCGGCGCCGGCGGAGAGCGCGCGATGGAACCCGGCGACGTAGGCGGGACCGAGGCCCTCCTTGCGGTCGCGATGGAGGACGTCGATGCGGTCGTCGGCGGCGGCGAGCCGGTCGGCGAGATCCCCGGTCCCGTCGGGCGAGGCGTCGTCGACGACGAGGACGCCGGTTCCCTCCGGGGCCGCGTCCAGCACCGCGGCGACGATCGTCTCGAGGTTGTCGGCCTCGTTGAAGGTCGGCAGGACGACCCGGATCGGCAGTCTTCGGGGCTCGGCGGCAGACATCAGTCGGGACGCTGACCCTACCCTTGCCCCATGCGCAACGCCGAGATCGCCGCCGCCTTCCGCGAGCTCGGGACGCTCTACGAGCTCGACGGCGCCAACCGCTTCCGCGTCCTCGCCTACCGCGACGCCGCCCGGGCGATCGCCGACAGCCCGGCACCGGTCGGCGAGATGGCGCAGGAGGGCCGCGCAACCGAGCTGCAGGGGATCGGCGACACGATCCAGGAGAAGATCGTCGCCCTGCTCGAGCACGGCGAGATCCCGGCCGCCGTCAAGCTGAAGCAGAAGCTCCCGGCCACGCTCGTCGACATCACGAGGATCCCCGGCGTCGGCGCCAAGACGGTGCGCCGGATCTACGACGAGACAGGGATCGCCACGACCGCGGAGCTGCGCGCGGCGGCCGAGGCCGGCGAGCTGCGCGACCTGCGGGGCCTCGGCGCGAAGTTCGAGGAGAACGTCATCGCCGGTCTCGACCGGATGGCCGACGAGGGCACCGAGGAGCGGCGCCTGCTCAGCGACGTCCGCGAGGTCGGCAACGAGCTGGTGGCGGCGCTGACGGAGAGCGACGCCGCCGAGAAGGTCGTGCTCGCGGGCTCGGCCCGGCGCTGGACCGACACCTGCAAGGACATCGACATCGTCGCGACGGCGACCGACCCGCTCGCGCTCGCCCGCGAGCTCGCCGAGCACCCGCTGATCGACGAGTCCGGAAACCCGAGCGAGAACGGCCTCCGGGCACGGACCCACAACGGGATCGCGCTCGACCTACGGATCGTCCCGCCGGCCGAGTTCGGCAACCTCCTGCAGCACTTCACCGGCTCCAAGGAGCACAACGTGAAGCTCCGCGAGCGCGCCGTGAAGATGGGGCTGTCGGTCTCCGAGCACGGCATCGCCGACACCGAGAGCGGGGAGGTGACCCGGTGCGCGGACGAGACCGGCGTCTACGAGCGGCTCGGCCTCGCCTACGTGGAACCGGAGCTGCGCGAGGGCCGCGACGAGATCAAGCTCGCCGCGAGCGGCGAACTGCCCGAGCTCGTCACCGCTGCCGACATCCGCGGCGACCTGCACTGCCACACGACGCTCTCCGACGGCAAGAACACGCTCGAAGAGATGGCCGAGGCGGCCCGCGGGCGCGGCTATTCCTACCTGGCGATCACCGACCACTCCGCAACCCACGGCTTCGGCGACGACGTCCAGGCCGACGCACTGCTCGAGCGCGTCGAGGAGATCGCCGCCTTCAACGCCGAGCACGGAACGCGCCGGTTCCGGCTGCTGGCCGGGAGCGAGGTCAACATCCTCCCCGACGGATCGCTCGATTACGACGACGACGTGCTCGATCGCCTCGACTGGGTCGTCGCCAGCGTCCACACCTCCTTCCGGATCTCGAAGCGCCAGATGACCGACCGCGTCGTCGAGGCGGTCCGCAACCCGCAGGTCGACTGCCTCGGGCACCCCACCGGCCGGATGCTCCTGCGGCGCGAGCCCTACGACATCGACATCGAGGCGGTCGTCGCCGCGGCGGCGGAGGCGGGCACGATGATCGAGATCAACGGGAACCCGAACCGCCGCGACCTCAACGACCACCACGCCCGGCTCGCGGCCGAGGCCGGCGTCCCGATCGTCTGCAACACGGACGCGCACCGGACCTCGACCCTGCGCTTCATCGAGTACTCGGTCGCGACCGCGCGCCGCGCCGGGCTGTCCGCCGCGCAGGTCGCGAACACTCGCACCTGGGCGCAGCTGCGCAAGCTCCGGCCCCAGTCCCCCGCTCCCGGCCTTAACCGGAGTGGGCGGCGCCGCCGTGGCGCAAACCCGGCGTCCGGATCAGCTTGATCGGATCGAAGGCCGAGCCGTGCTCGACGTAGAAGCAGATCCCGTCCCGCTCCTCGACCGCGGTGACCGCGGCCTCGCGGTTGCGCCAGGCGGTCGCGACTCCCAGCGCGAAGCCGGTGGCGATCGCCGGGACCTGCGGCAGGAACGGCCCGACGGCGCCGGCGAGGATCGCGAAGAGTGCGATCGGCCAGAGCCGGGCGAGCGCGATCCGGACCGGCGACTCGGCCGGGAGCTGGGTCGAGGTCTTGGCCGCCGCGAGCGGCCCGCGCAGGACCTCGGCGGTGCGCGACGGCCGCCCGAGCCAGACCCCACCGACGATCGCGACCAGCCACCAGCCGAGCGACAGCGCCGCGAGCTCGTCGTCGCCGGTCGAGTTGATCGTCACCGCCGCGATCGCCGCCAGGCCGGTGGCCTCGATCGCCACGAGCAGGACGGTGCCGCGGAGCAGGTCCTTGTACTGCATCAGCCGGCGAGCGCCGCCAGGACGGGGATCAGCTCACCGGGGCCCTCGACCGTGAGATCCGCGAGAGCGGTGATCTCGGTCGGGCCCTCCGCCGACGCCACGCCGACCCGGACGGCGGCGGCGAGCCTGCCGGAGGTCTCGAGCCGGTCGAGGCCGGCGAATGCGTCGAGGTCGGTCGTGTCGTCGCCCGCGTAGAGCGCGACCGCCGCCTCGCTGCCGAGCAGCAGGGACTCGACCGCGGTGCCCTTGTTGACCTCGTTGCCGGGTCGCAGCTCGAGGACCATCCGGCCGTGATGCAGGAAGAGGCCCTGCTCGACGGCGGCGGCTCCGATCCTGACGGCCAGCTCCTGCGCGCCCGCCGGGTCGGCCGCGCCGCGCCAGTGGAGCGCGACGATCGGGCCCTTGTCCTCGACCCGCAGGCCGACTGCGTCGAGCTCGGCCGGGTCGAGCCCCGCCGCGAACTCCTCCGCCACCCGGCCGCGGGACCCCAGCTCGGGCGCCGAGCGGGCCTCCGGGGCGTTCGGGAGCAGCAGCTCGAATCCGTGGTTGCCGATGTAGGTGAGCTTCTCGAGGCCGACGATCTCGCGGGCGACCGTCGCCCGGCGGCCGGAGACGACCGCGGTCAGCGCGTAGCGGTCGGCGATCCGGGCGAGGGCGACCCGGGCGGCGTCGGGGACGCGAGCCAGCTCGGGGCGCTCGACGATCGGCGCGAGCGTCCCGTCGAGGTCGCAGAGAACGGCCGCCGAGGCCGGTTCTGCCAGCAGCGGCTCGATCGCCGCGATCGGTCCGGGGGTGGACATCGCTCTAGTATCGCGCCGTGCCCGGGAATCGGACGATCCGCTTCGCCGCGATCGGGATCCTCGCCGGCGGGTTCAGCGGGCTCTTCGGGGTTGGCGGCGGAATCGTCATGGTCCCGCTGCTGATCATGCTCGGCTTCGGCGAGCGCCGGGCGACGGCGACCTCGCTCTGCGCGATCGTGATCATCGCCGCGGCGGCGACGGCCCTCCACGGCGCCTACGGCAACGTCAGGCTCGGCGACGCGGCGCTCTTGATGGTGCCGGCGGTGGCCGGTGCCGGCATCGGGGTTGCGATCCAGCAACGGATCCCCGAGCGCGCCGTCTCGCTGCTCTTCGCCCTGCTGCTGCTCGCCGTCGCCGCCGAGCTGATCGTGCCCTGACCATGGACGTGGCGCTCGCAATCCTCCTCGCGCTCGCCGGCGGCGCCGTCGGCGGCCTCCTCGGCGTCGGCGGCGGGATCCTCTTCGTCCCCGCCCTCGCGATCTTGCTCGGCAACGACCAGCTCGAGGCCGAGGCGACCTCGCTCCTCGTGATCGTGCCGATGGCGATCGTGGGCACCTGGCGCCAGCACCGCCACGGCAACGTCGACCTCCGCGAGGGAGCGACCATCGGGCTGCTCGCCATTCCCGGCGTCGTCGCCGGCGTCGTCGTCGCCAACGCGCTGCCCGAGCGCGCCCTCGAGCTCGGCTTCGCCGCCCTCTGCGTGATCGTCGCCGTCCGCCTGCTCCAGCGCGGGCTCGCCGAGCCCGACGACCGGGATCGCGAGGACGACGCTACGGTCGCCGGATGAGCGAGGTCATCGACATCGGGCACGGGATCGCGATCCCGGTCGAGGAGATCGAGCTGCGCGCGAGCCGCTCCGGCGGCCCGGGCGGCCAGCACGCCAACAAGACCGCCTCGCGGATCGAGGCGACCTTCGACGTCCGCGCGTCCACTGCGCTCACCGACGCCCAGAAGGCCCGGATCGCGGGCCGGCTCGGCCCCCGCGTCACCGCGGTCGCGCAGGACACCCGCGGCCAGGCCCGCAACCGCGAGATCGCCGTCGAGCGCCTGCGGCAGCGTCTCGCCGTCGCCGCGGCGCCGCGGAAGCGACGGCGTGCGACGAAGCCGGGCCGGGCGGCGAAGGAGAGGCGGCTGGACTCGAAGCGGCGGCAGTCGGAGCGCAAGCGGGCGAGACGAAAGCCGGCGATCGGCGACGAGTGAGGCCAGCGAGGGGTCGGGCGGGCTCAGGGTGCTCAGCGACCACGTTGACCCCAGCTAGAGGCGGCGCACTGCTTCCTGCAGCCCCGAGGGGGATGCCGTGATCTCAGCGCCGTCGGAGTTCGCCAACGGTCCGGCGAAAGCGGACGCGAAGCGGAGCATTTCGCCGGAGTTATCTGAAGCCGTGCTCCAGCGCGCCCTTCACCGACGCGTCCAGCGCGTTGATCCGCGCCAGCGCCAGCGCCTCGGCTGACGCGAAGCCCGAGCCCGCCCCCCGTGCCCGGCCGGCGGCCTCGGGACCGTGGTGGCTGAGGACGCAGTGGAGCAGCGCAAGGCGCCGGGGCGGCTCGAGCGTCGCGGCGGCGGGCTCGATCAGGGATGCGCCGATCGCGAGGTGGCCGAGCATCGACCCCTCCTCGCTGATCCCGAACTCGGCGCCGTAGGTGAACTCGCGGGCCTTGCCGACGTCGTGCAGGAGCGCGGCGGCCATCAGCAGATCGGAATCGAGCTTCGGGTGGAGCTGGCAGACCTCGCCGACGAGGGTGCCGACGGCGACCGTGTGCTCGAGCAGCCCGCCGAGGTAGGCGTGGTGGCCGGCCCTGGTGCAGGGGGCGCGCCGGAACTCGGAGGCGACCGGCTCGGTGCAGAGGACGCGCTCGACGACGCCGCGCAGCGGCTCGTCGTAGACCTCGCGGATCAGGTGCTCGAGGAAGCCGTTGAGCTCGTCGACCGAGCGGTAGGCGGACGGCAGGAACTCGGCCGGGTCGAACGACCCCGGCTCGATCCGGCGCAGGGCCGTCACCTCGGCCGAGAGGTTGCCGCGGAACCGCTCGACCTTGCCGCGGACCTCGACCGCGTCGCCGCGCTCGAAGCGCGAGCCGATCAGGTCGACGTCGCGGAAGATCCGGGCCGGGATCGAGCCGGTCCGGTCCCGGAGCTCGAGGCTCAGGTAGGGAGAGCCGTTCTTCGCCTGTTGCCGATCCTTGCGAACCACCGCGAAGCGCCCCGCGAGGGGTCGACCCGGCTGCAGCGCCGCGATCCCCTCGGGGGTCGGAGCGGCTGCTGGATTGGCGACGGCCTCATCGATGTCGCGATCATGCATCCCGCGCCGGACGCATCACCTCGGGCCGGCGACCGTCCCGGCGCGGAACCGGCGGCGCTACTGTGGACGCGATGGATCCGATCATCTGGGAACGGGAGCCGCCGGAGCTGCGCTCGCCGGTTCTCGTGGCCTCGTTCTCCGGCTGGAACGACGCCGCGAGCGCGGCCGGCACCGCCCTCGGCGCGATCGGCGCCTCGCTCGAGACGGAGCTGGTCGCCCGGATCGATCCCGAGGAGTTCTTCGACTTCCAGGCGAACCGGCCGACGATCGAGATCTCCGGCGGGACGATGGAGAACGTCGAGTGGCCCGACAACCTGATCGTCGCCGCGAAGGCCGAGGGGGCGGAACGGGACCTGCTGCTGATCAGCGGCACCGAGCCGAGCACGCGCTGGCGGACCTTCTGCACCTCCGTCCTCGACGTCGCCGAGGCCTGCGGCGTCGAGTCGGTCGTCACCTTCGGCTCGCTGATCGCCGACGTCGCCCACACCCGCCCGGTTCCGATCACCGGCCTGGCGACCGACGACGCGATGATCGAACAGCTCGGGTTCGAGGACGTCGCCTACGAGGGCCCGACCGGGATCCTCGGGATCTTCCACGCCGCCTGCCGCGAGCGCGGGCTGACCGCGGCGAGCCTCTGGGCCGCCGTTCCCCACTACGCCGCCGCCGTGCCCAACCCGAAGGCCGGCCTGGCGCTGCTGCGCCGGCTCGAGGGGATGATCGGCATCGCCGTCGAGGCCTCCGATCTCGAGCAGGCGGCCGTCGCCTTCGAGCATCAGGTCACCGAGGCCGTCGCCGCGAACCCCGAGATCAAGGAGATGGTCGAGCAGCTCGAGGAGCAGCAGGACGAGGTCGCGGGGTTCTCCCAGGAGGACGTCCCGAGCGGCGACACGATCGCCCGCGAGTTCCAGCGCTTCCTCCGCCAGCAAAACGACTAGCTCCTGACGAGGTCGGGAGCCCGCTGATCAAGGACGCAGGAGGCGAAGCGGCCTCCGGCCGTGAGCCGACGAGGACGCCGAGCAGCGGCCTCCCGGCCCGTCAGGCTTCGCTGGCCGGGCAGATGAGGCGGTAGTCGCACCACGAGCAGACGTTGAAGTCCGGGCGCGGTTCGAAGTCCTGGCCGGTGATCCCGGCCGATACCTCGGCCACGGTCCGCTCGACCCGCTCCATCGCGTCCGCCTCGCCGCCGGCGGGAACCTTCTCGTCGTCGAGGACGTACCAGTAGGCGCCGTCCGCTGCCTCGATGTCCCAGGCCTCGCGGGCGGCGACGCGGTAGAGGGCGATCTGGAGGTCGTCGACCAGGTCGGCCGCCTTCTTCGGCGGCCCCGTCTTGTAGTCGATCAGCTCGTAGCTGCCGTCCGGATGGCGGTCGACGCGGTCGACGCGGCCGCCGATCGTGGTCTCGCCGATCTTGAACGAGAAGCGGCGCTCGAGCCAGACCGGCCGGGCCGCACCCGAGTTGTGACGCTCGTGGTAGCGGGCCAGGGCGGCGACGGCGCGGTCGCGGTACTGGAGCTCGTCGTCGCTGAAGCCGAAGCCGGTCCGTCGCCATCCGGCCTCGAACAGGCCGAGCAGGCGACTGAGGCCGTCGTCGTCGGCGCCGCCCTCGGAGGCCTCCCGGATCTCCTCGGCGTGGTAGCGCTCGAGGACGTTGTGGATGAGGATCCCGAACCGCTGGTTGATCGTCGGCTCCTGCGGGATCGCGAAGACGCGGGCGAACTTGTACTTCAGCGGACAGGTCCGGTAGAGGTCGACGTCCGACGCCGAGAGAGCGAGGCCGCCGCCGCGCTTCGGCAGGAACGCCTCGAGCCCCGGCTCCGCACGGCTCGCGAGCTCCTCGCTGCGGCGGGTCCGGTCGCGCCCCTCGTCGAGGACGAACTCGTCGAGTGCCGAACGATTGAGCTCGGCGAGCTGCTCCGGGGTCGCGATCCGGCCGATCAGCTCGTTCAGGGCTGCGATCGCGTCGCGCTCCGACTCGCTTCCCGGGCGCTGGATCAGCGCCGCGAGCTTGAGCAGCTCGAAGTAGCGGGCGACGGCGCGATTGACGTCCTCGGCGGTGTCGAGGCGCATCTCGCTGAGCGCCGCGCCCGCCCGCCACGACGCCTCGAGGACCTCGTCGCGAAGCATCCGGTAGGTCGCGTGGAGGCCCTCCGCCGGCCCGAACAGCTCCTCGGCGTGGGTCTCCTCGCTCGCCCCGAGCTCCGCCCGGACGGCCTCGTAGACCGGCGAGGGCGCGGTCGCCGACCCGCGCACCTCGTCCGGGTGCGAGAGCACCACCGAGCTCCGGGCCCGGGTCACGGCCAGATAGGCGCGGCGCGCCCGGAGCGCTTCGGCGACGTCCTCGGCCGGAGGCCGCGATCCGTCCAGCAGCTCGACCGGGATCCAGTCGATCCGCTCGGCGCCCCACCTCAGCGCCCCGCGCTCGAGGCCGAGGAGGTAGACGCGGTCGAAGTCCATCCCCTTCACCTGCTCGGGCTCGGCCAGCAGGACCGCCCCCTGCGGCGGCGGCTCGGCGGGCCGGCTGAAGCGTTGCCCGGCCTCGCCGACGGCGGCCAGGTAGCGGACGAAGTCCCGAGTCGAGCCGTCGGGGCGCCGACGGGTCCACCCGGCCGCCAGCTCGGCGAGCCGCGAGAGGTTGACGAGCCGTTCGGCGGTCTCGGGGCTCGCCGCGAACAGGCCGTGCCGGCGGAATCCGATCCGCTCGATCAGGCGGCGGACGAAGACGTCGGCGCGGAGGCCGTCGAAGGCGCCCGCCGCGGCGCGGTAGAGCTTGAGGAAGGCGCGGAGCTTGTCGCGCGAGGGCGGCGGCAGCTGCGGGCTCTCGAGCGACGCCTCGACCGCCGAGATCATGTCGAGCTTGCGGCGCCGCGCGATGGTGGTGCAGCGGGCGAGGTCGACCGAGCGGAGCTCGACCGGCGGGCGGGTCAGCGCGCGAACGACCGCGGCGGAGTCGTTCGGGTCGGCCAGGGCCCGCAGCCACGCGATCGCGTCGCGCACCTCGGGCCGGCCGAAGAAGGCGGCCGACCCCGTCGAGCGGAACGGGACGTTGCGCTCCTCGAGCGCAGCCGCGACCAGCCGGCTCTCGCGGGCGGAGGCCCCGGTGAGGATGCAGATGTCGCCGGGCGCGCTCTCGCCGGCCGCGAGCAGATGCTCGATCTCGCGGGCGACGGCCTGCGCTTCCGCACGCTCGTTCGCGCAGCGCCAGAACCGGACCGCCGTCCCCTCGCCGTCGGGACGCTCGCGGCCGGGAGCGGCGAGCTCGGCGCGGTAGGAATCCGGGACCAGCGCCGTCGCGGTCGCGGCCGCCGTCGCCAGGGCACCGGTCGAGCGCCGGCTCGGAGCGAGGCCGATCCGCTCGGCACCCGGGAACCGGCGCAGGAAGGCGAGCGCGGCGCCCTCGCCGTAGCCGCGGGTCGAGCGCAGCCCCTGATCGGGGTCGCAGCAGGCGATGACGTTGTCGTGAGCGGCGAGCAGCGGAAGGCACGCGACCTTCGGCGGCCCGGCGTCCTCGAGCTCGTCGACCAGCAACCACTCGAAGCGGTCCCCGAGCGCGGCGCCGAGACCGGGATGGCGGGTCAGCACCCGGCCGAGCTCGAGCACCAGCTCGTGCTCGTCGAGCATCCCGAGCTCGAGCATGATCTGGTCGTGGCGGTCGTAGAGGTCGCTGAACTCGAGCTCGCGGAGGGCGACCTCGCGCTCGGAGCTGCCGGTCGCGCCGCGCTCGGCGGCGCGGGCCCGGTCGCGAACGTCGGCGGGCCCGATCCCCTCGGCCCGGAGCGCGTCGATGCGCTCGAGCAGGCCGGCGAGCAGGCCGGCCGGGTTGCCGCGGATCTCGTGGCGCCGCAGCGGCAGCTCGTCGAGGCGGTCGAGCAGGAGCGCGAGACGGTCCGCGGGGGCGGCGACCTCGAAGAACGGGTCGATCCCGGCCTCGAGCGCGTAGTCGCGGAGGAGGCGCTCGCAGAGGCCGGCCCAGGTCTCGATCCAGACCTCCTCGAAGGAGCCGCTGAGGAGCTCGGCGATCCGGTCGCGGAGCCGGGCGCGGTTCGCGGTCGTCTGGGTGAGGACCATCATCCGCTCGACCCCGACGCCGGCGGCGGCGAGCGCCGCGACCTTGCGCGCCAGCAGCTCGGTGCGGCCCGAGCCGGCCGTGCCCTCGACCAACGCGGGACCCGACCCGAGCGCGAGCGCGCGCTCGAAGCCGTCGGCGGTCGTCGGATCCTCCATCGATCCAACGGTACCGGTGGCCGCGAGGCCCGCCAACCGGGCCCCAATACCATTCCCCGCGTGGAGCGCGAGATCGAATGGCTCGATGCCTGCCGGCGCATGGCCGCGCGCCAGGCCGACCTGTTCGCCGCCACCCGCGGGATCGCCGAGCGAACGGAGTACGAGGGCCGCGGCGAGGGCGGAGACATGACCCTGAAGCTCGATCGCCAGTGCGAGGACATCGTCTTCGACGAGCTCGAGCGGCTCGCCGCCGCCGGCGTCGCGATGTCGGCCGTCAGCGAGGAGCGCGGGGAGGTCCTCCTCGGCTCCGGCGACCCGGTCCACCGCGTCGTCATCGACCCGATCGACGGCTCGATGAACGTCCGCCGGACCATCCCCTCCCACTCCCTTTCGGTCGCGGTGGCGGACGGCGACTCGATGGAGGACGTCCACTTCGGCTACGTCCACGACTTCGGCGCCGGCGAGGACTTCTGGGCGACCCGCGGCGGCGGCGCCCATCTCGGTGAGAGCCGGATCGCCCCGCCGCAGCCCGAGATGCCGCTCGAGGTCGTCGGGCTGGAGTCCTCCGATCCGCGGTGGATCCTCGGGGCGATCGAGGAGCTGCGCGGAGAGGCCTACCGGATCCGGTCGATCGGATCGATCGCGATCACCCTGAGCTACGTCGCATGCGGCCGCTTCGACGGGATGCTCTCCGCGCGCGGGTGCCGCTCGGTCGACGCCGCCGCCGCGCAGCTGATCGTGCGTGAGGCCGGCTGCGAGATGGTCTTCGTCGGCTACGAGCTCGGAGCCGCGGCGCTCGACCTCGAGACCCGCTACCCGGTCGTCGCAGCGCGCTCGCTCGAGCATCTCGAGACGGTGCTCGCCGCGCAGGAGGCGGGCGTCGCCCGCCGGTCCGCGTGATCCCGGGTCGACGCCGATGAGCGCCGAGCTCGTCGACTGGGACCTGGCGCGACGGATCGCCACCCTCGGGCTCGGCCACGGCGGCGGTGCGATGGCCTCGGCGCCCGACCTCGCCGGCTCGGGCTCGCGAGCGGTGACCGCCGTCCGCTCCTACACCGGCCTCGAGCCGTCGGAGCCGCTGCCCGTTCCCGAGTGGGTCAGCCGACGCGAGTGGGTCGACGCGAACCTCGCCTCCGTTCGCGACCTCACCGACGCGATCTCGGAGCGGATCGGCGGCCCGCCCGGTCCGCCGCCCCTGCGCGCCATCGCGGCCCGGGTGCTCGCGGCCGAGATCGGTGCGCTCCTCGCATTCGCCGCCCGCCACGTCCTCGGCCAGTACGAGTTCC
Organism: Conexibacter sp.; assembly: GCA_018263295.1. Classification (GTDB taxonomy): domain Bacteria; phylum Actinomycetota; class Thermoleophilia; order Solirubrobacterales; family 70-9; genus RHKX01. The sequence goes on along the minus strand of JADFCZ010000066.1, from coordinate 1,698 downwards.
CGCTGCTCGGAGGCGACCGGGCTCCCCGGCTGCTGTTCCTCGGGGAGAACATCGACGCCGCCGCCGTCCAGCTCGGGGCGGATCCACGTGAGCTCCTCGAGTGGATCGCACTTCACGAGACCACCCACGCGATCCAGTTCGCGTCGGCGCCGTGGATGCGGGGTTACGTCGGCGGCCTCGTCCGGACGCTTCTCTCCGACTCGCCCGCCGGATTCTCCGCCGGCGAGATCCTCGACCGGGCTCGGCGCCTCGCCACGAGCGATCCCCGCCGGATCCTCGCCGAGGTCCGCGCCTCCGACCCGGTCAGCCTGCTGGCTCCGGCGGAGTCGGTCGAGACGATCAACGACGTCCAGGCTGTGATGGCCTCGATCGAGGGTTACGCCGAGCATGTGATGGACGCCGCCGGCGACGACCTCGGCCCGGCGGTGGCCGCGATGCGCGACCGGCTCGACCACCGTCGCCGCAACCGCAGCCTGCCGGTGCGGATCATGTCCTGGCTGTTCGGCTTCGACCTGAAGCTGCGGCAGTACGAGCAGGGCAAACGGTTCTGCGACGCCGTCGTCGCCGAGGCGGGGATCGACGGACTGAACGCAGCCTGGGCCGGGCCCTCCGAGCTCCCCGCGCTCGACGAGCTGGGCGACCCGCGGCGATGGGCCGCGCGGGTGCTGCCGGCTGCCGCCACCGCCTGAGCGAAGGCCCGATCGGACCACCCGAAGGCCCGGCCGTGCCCGATCGGCGCCGTCGCCGCGCTCTGTGACCGGACTCACATTTGGCTCTGTAACTGGGATCAAGCGGTTGTGTAAGAACACGCGTTCGGTGCTACACTCACGAACATCCTTAGTTTTAAGGAAGTTAATTCGGGCACTGATTAAGAGACCCACCTACATCCGAGGGGATGAGAATTCAAATGGCTACCACCACCAAGACCACGGCCGCCTCCAAGAGCGCGGCCCGCAGCAAGTCCAAGAGCACCGCGAAGGCGCAGGCCACCAAGACCAAGACCACGGCCAAGAAGACCGCCGCCACCGCGAAGAAGGGCGCGCGGAACACCGCCGCCTCGACCGAGGCTTCGGCCAAGGCCACGGCTCGCGACGCCAACGCCACCGCCAACCAGGCACGTGCCGGCGTCAACGCCGCCGGCGAGTACGTCGTCGCCGCCGCCGAGACCGCCATCGACGTTCCCGTCGGTGCCGCTCTGACGGCCGCCGAGCGCCTGAACGAGATCACGGATCGCCTCAACACGCCGAACAAGCGTGAGGTCCAGGTCCGCCGGGTTCGCACCCAGCTCCGTCGTGAGCTGAACAAGGTCGAGCGCCGGGGCGGCACCGCCCGCAAGCGCGCCCTCCAGCGCGCGAAGCGGACCCGCACCCAGGTCGAGCGCGAGGTCAAGAAGGCCCGCACTCAGGTCCAGCGTGACCTCAAGGCTCGCCGTCGCGACGCCGAGTCGACGCTGAAGACCAACCGGGCCGAGGCCGAGAAGCGCGTCCGCGAGGTCAGCGAGCGGGTTCGCTCGCTGGTCTAGGACCACTTAGCCCGGATGCCGGGCGGCCCTCCCCGGGGACGCCCACGAGAGGAAGCATCCGGAGAGATCTGCCCGCACACTTATCTCGCGGGCAGACCGGGGGCCGGTTTCGATCGACCCCCACCTCTCCTCCCCGACAGAGCGGGCCCTTGTGGCCCGCTCTGTCTTTTGTCGGG
>JADFCZ010000065.1 GCA_018263295.1 Conexibacter sp. | reverse complement strand
CCCCGCGACAGGACCCGCGGTCCAACCACTCTCATGTGATCCGAGTTCGCTCTTTTGAGAAGATCGGTGGTGATGCCAGTTCCTTCTGAAGAACAAGTCACCGACGCCCTTCGATCCGTCATCGATCCTGAGCTGCGGCGCTCGATCGTCGAGCTCGAGATGGTCCGCTCGATCGAGATCCACCCGGACGGGCGGGTCGACGTGGTCGTCTCGCTGACGACTCCGGGCTGTCCCATCCGCGCGCAGTTCGAGCGTGCAGTCGTCGACAACGTCGGCGCGATCGAGGGAGTGACCAGCGTCGGCGTCGGCTTCGACGTGCTGTCCGACACCGAGAAGCAGGGCCTCCAGCAGAAGCTCGGCCGGCCCGGCGGGCTCCCCGAGGGAGCGCTGGCGAAGGTCAAGAACGTGATCTGCGTCGCCTCCGGCAAGGGCGGCGTCGGCAAGTCGACGATGACCGCGAACCTCGCAGCTGCGCTGACCGCCGAGGGCAAGAGCGCCGGCGCCCTCGACTGCGACGTCTACGGCTACTCGATCCCGCGGATGCTCGGCGTCAACAGCCGTCCCGAGGTCAACGCCGAGCGCAAGATCATCCCGCTCGAGTCCCCGAGCGGGGTCAAGGTCATGTCGATCGGCTTCTTCGTCGAGGAGAACGCCGCGGTGGTCTGGCGCGGGCCGATGCTTCACAAGGCGATCCAGCAGTTCCTCGAGGACGTCGACTGGGGCGAGCTCGACTACCTCCTGCTCGACCTGCCGCCCGGCACCGGCGACGTCTCGATGACGCTGGCCCAGCTCCTGCCACAGGCGAAGATCCTCGTCGTGACGACCCCGCAGCCGGCCGCGCAGAGCGTCGCCGCCCGCGCCGCCGAGATGGCCGCGAAGGTCGACCTCGAGGTCCTCGGGGTGGTCGAGAACATGTCCGGCTTCACCGCGCCCGACGGTCAGCGCTTCACGATCTTTGGCGAGGGCGGCGGCCAGGAGCTCGCCGACGAGCTCGACGTCCCGCTGCTCGGCAAGGTCCCGCTCGAGGAGGCGCTGCGCGAGCACGCCGACGCCGGCGATCCGCTCGCCACGTCCGAGCCCGACGCCCCGGCCTCGATCGCGATCCGCCAGGCCGCGCGCGGCATCATCGCCACGACGCCCGTCGAGCTGCCGCTGATGCAGGCGGTCGCCGCCGACATGCCGGCCACCCCGGCCCCGATCGGCGGCACCGAGCTGCCGGTCGTCCAGGCCGGCGGCTGAGCCCCGCGCCCTACCGCCCGGGTTCCGGGTCCTCGGCGGCGAGCATCGTCGCCGCGAGCACGAGGGTCGCGACGAGGCCGGCGACGACGATTGCGCCGGCCGACAGCAGGAACCCCGCGCTCGTGCTCGTCCACGGGATGCCCCGGTAGCTCAGCGCGGCGAGCGCGAACAGCCCGAGCCCGCCGAGCGCGAGGGCGAGCAGCCCGAACTCGGTCGTCCCGACCCGGATCCGCGGCAGGGGTCCCGTCCGGCGACGGCGGGCCTCGGCCTCGGCGCGGTCGGGAAAGACGTGGTTGAGCGCCGCACAGGCGGCGGCGACCGAAATCACGACGAGGAACGCGCCGACCGCATCGCTCGGCCGGTGCCAGCCGGCCGCGACCACGGCAACGCCGAAGGCGGAGCCGAAGAGCCCGGCCCCGATCGCGGTCGGGATCACCAGCCGCCGGGGGACGACGAGCATCGCCGCGACCGCGACCGACATGCCGACCGTGGCGTGCCCGGAGGGATAGGAGTTGTCGAAGATGAAGCTCGCGACCAGCGGCGGGCGTTCGA
>JADFCZ010000064.1 GCA_018263295.1 Conexibacter sp. | reverse complement strand
GGTCCAGCTCTCGCTCGCCGACCTCGGCGACCCACGCGGGTTGCGCCATGCCGTCCGCGGGGTCGACACCGTCGTCCACCTCGCCGCGGCGATCCGCGACCAGCCGCCGCGCCGGGTCGAGGAGATCACGGCGCTCGGCACCCACCGCCTGCTCGCGGCCGCCGAGCAGGCCGGCGTCAGGCGTTTCATCTTCTTCAGCGCGCTCGGCGCGACGAGCTTCCAGCGGACCAGGTTCTTCCGGGCGAAGGCCCTCGCCGAGGAGCGGGTCCGCTCGTCGCCGCTCGAGACGACGATCTTCGCCCCGTCGATCATCTACGACCGCGACGACACCTGGGTCACCTGGATGCGCCGGCTGGCGCTGCTGCCGCTGCTGCCGATCTCCGGCCGCGGGCAGGCCGCCTACGAGCCGATCTGGGCGCAGGACGCGGCGCGGGCCGTCCTCGCGTCGCTCGACCGCGCGCCGGCCCGCTACGAGCTGGCCGGTCCCGACCGCCTCACCTACGAGCAGCAGGCGCGGCTGATCGCCCGCGCCGCCGGTCGCGAGCGGCCGGCCATCCACATCCCGCTGCCGTTCGTCCGTTCGGCGCTGATCTGGCTTCGCCGCCTCTTCGGCGAGGTCGCCTTCGCCACGTGGGAGGAGGCGGAGCTGCTCGAGGTGCCGATGCTCAGCGAGCGCGGCACCGCGGACGTCCGCGACCTCGGCGTCGACCCGGCCCGGATGGCAGCGGTGCTGGAGGGCTGACGCGGATGAGCGCGCCGGGGAGGGATCCGCTCCTGCAGGAGGCGCTCGACGGCTGCAACGGCGCCGGCTACGCGGCCGAGGTCTGGGATCGCGACTGGCGCCTGTTCGGCGTCACCGACGAGTACCGCCTGATGATCTCCCTCGGCGGGGAGCTTCCCGACGTCGGCGAGGGCCTGCACTTCATCGAGCCGCGGATGGAGGCGGTTCGCAACGCTTGGCCGGCGGGACCGACGAGCGAGGCGATGCTCGCGTGGTTCGAGCGCTGGGCCGGCGCGATCGCGAGTGTCACGCCGGGCGGGATCGGCGCGATGAAGAAGGCCGCGGGCGAGCGGATGCACGGGATGCTCGACGAGATCGAGGTCACGCCGATGCCGCCACTGATGACCGGAAAGGTCGAGATCCGGGCCGGCGATCAGAAGATCATGAACGAGACGCTGATGGTCCCACTCCGCGACGAGGAGGGGACCTATGTGGGATCCGTCAACATCGTCAAGCCGGCGGTCGGCGCGGCGGTGATGGCGATGCTCGCCAGCGGCGACGAGCGCCTGTTCATGCGGATGTTGTCGCTGATCGTTCCGGCGCAGCGGCCCGGAGCGATCATGTTCGGCGACCTCGAGTCGTCGACGGCCCTCGCGCGACGGATGCCGAGCGGCCTCTACTTCCAGCTGATCCGGGATCTCAGCATCGAGACGGACCAGGTCGTCGTCGACCACGGCGGCGTCGTCGGCAAGCACGTGGGCGACGGCGTAACCGCCTTCTTCCTCAGCGAGACCCACGGCTCCGACGCCGGCGCCGCCCGCGCTTGCATCGAGGCAGCCCGGCGGATCCAGGCCGCGACGGGCGGCATCGCCGAGCGGGCCGGGCTCGAGCCCGGCGACGTCACCGTCCGCTTCGGCCTGCACTGGGGAGCGAGCCTCTACGTCGGCCGGCTGCTGACGAGCGGGAGGCTCGAGGTGACCGCCCTCGGCGACGAGGTCAACGAAGGGGCCCGGATCGAGCCCTGCGCCGCGGGCGGTCAGCGGCTCGCCTCCAAGCAGCTCATCGAGCGCCTCGGCCCCGACGACTACGCGGCGCTCGAGATCGACCCGATGCGGCTCGTCTACACGCCCCTGGCCGAGCTCGAGGGGTCATCGGAGAAGGCGCGTCGCGACGCCGCGACGATCTCGGTCTGCGCCGTTTGAGGTTCAGGCCGCGAGGCCGATCAGCTCAGCCGCCTCGAGCTCGACCCCCTCGGCCATCCACTCGACGTGGTGGACGAGGACGGGATCGGCGTTGAAGCCGAAGTAGAGACGGTCGGCGAGCGAGACCGCCGAGATCCGGAGGCCGTGACGGAGCCCGATCTCGGCGATCGAGTGCAGGCCCTCGACGGGGGCCCCGAGGACGCTGACGGGATGGCGGGGGCCGGGGACGTTCGAGACGTTGACGGCGAACTCGCGCGGGCTGCTCTCGATCCGCTCGACGAACGCCGCCAGCTTCGCCGAATGGCGTCCGAGCCCGGCCACGGTGCGTTCGATCCGCTCCGCGTCGTGCTCCTCCTTGCGGACCTTCGTCTCGGCACTGACGACCCGCAGCCGCTCGACCGGGTCCTGGACCCCGAGCGGCAGCCGGACCGAGAAGAACGAGTCGCGGTTGCCGGCGTCGTCGCCCTCGCGGTGGAGGCTGACCGGGACCCTGGCTCGGAAGTCGGCGAGCGGTCCGTGGTGGCGCTCGAACCAGCGCCGGAGCGAGCCGGCGACCACCGCCAGCACCGCGTCGTTGAGCGTCGCACCGGCGAGCTCCTTGGCGGCGTCGTGAAG
>JADFCZ010000063.1 GCA_018263295.1 Conexibacter sp. | reverse complement strand
TCTACATCTGCGACGAGTGCATCGATCTCTGCAACGAGATCATCGACGAGGAGCTGACGACGTCGCCGAGCTTCGAGCTCGAGGCGCTGCCGAAGCCGATCGAGATCAACGGGATCCTGAACGAGTACGTGGTCGGCCAGGACGCCGCCAAGCGGGCGCTGTCGGTCGCCGTCTACAACCACTACAAGCGTGTGCAGATGGCCGGTGAGGAGGGCACCGACCTGACCGAGCTGCAGAAGTCGAACATCCTCCTGCTCGGCCCGACCGGCTGCGGCAAGACCCTCCTCGCGCAGACCCTCGCGCGGATCCTCAACGTCCCGTTCGCGATCGCCGACGCCACGGCGCTGACCGAGGCCGGCTACGTCGGCGAGGACGTCGAGAACATCCTTTTGAAGCTGATCCAGGCCGCCGACTACGACGTCAAGAAGGCCGAGACCGGGATCATCTACATCGACGAGATCGACAAGATCACGCGCAAGGCCGACAACCCCTCGATCACCCGGGACGTCTCCGGCGAGGGCGTTCAGCAGGCGCTCCTGAAGATCCTCGAGGGGACGACCGCCTCGGTGCCGCCGCAGGGTGGGCGCAAGCACCCGCACCAGGAGTTCCTGACGGTCGACACGACCAACATCCTCTTCATCTGCGGCGGTTCGTTCGCCGAGCTCGACAAGGTGATCGAGCGCCGCGTCGGGAGCAACGGCATCGGCTTCGGCTCCTCGATCGTCAGCAAGGAGGACCGCGAGGTCGGCGAGCTGTTCGAGCAGGTGCTCCCCGAGGACCTGATGGAGTTCGGGCTGATCCCCGAGTTCATCGGCCGCCTCCCGGTCCTGGCCTCGATCAGCCAGCTTCGCCGCGAGGACCTGATCACGATCCTGACCGAGCCGAAGAACGCCCTGACCAAGCAGTTCCAGCGCCTCTTCGCGTTCGACGACATCGAGCTCGTCTTCGCGCCGGACTCGCTCGACGCGATCGCCGATCGCGCCATCGAGCGCGAGACCGGCGCCCGCGGGCTCCGCTCGATCATCGAGGAGACCCTGATGGACGTCCAGTTCGAGCTTCCCTCGCGCCGCGACGTCAAGAAGTGCGTCGTCACCCGCGAGACGATCGAGAAGGGCCTCGCCCCGACGCTCGTCACCCAGGCGGTGCCGGAGCCGACCGGCAACCGGATCGACGAAATCGAGGAAGAGACGGCCTAGGGCTCGCTGGGGGCGCTTCGGGTCGGTGGCGTCGCCGCCGACCGGAGGCATCACACCTCCGCCACCTCCCCGCGTCGGTTTGGCACCGGAGGGTGCTGATCCGCGCGCCCCCGGCTGGCATCGTCGGGCAGGTGGGCGATCTGGGTGCAGAAACTCGGTCTGAGGCCGAGGAATTGCACGGTCTTGCCTGCAGCGTCGATCAGGCGGCGGCGGTGCTGGCGGCGAGGCAGGACGGCGTCGTTTCGCGGCAGCAGTTGCTCGCAGTCGGGATGGACGACGACGCGATCGGAGTCCGTGTTCGCAGCGGGCGGTTGCATCGCCTGCGCCGCGGGGTCTATGCGGTCGGGCATGCCGGGCGGACGGTCAGGAGCCGGCTCCGCCAAGCACTCGCCGCCGTCGGCGCGGACTCGGCGATAAGCGACCTCTCCGCCGCCGCCGAGCTCGGGGTCAGGCTGCCTCACCCGCAGGTCGTGGACATCACCTGCCCGCGCGCTCTGCGGCCTCGTCCCGGGATCCGCCTGCACAGGCGCGGATTGGATGGAGACGAGGTGAGATCGATCGCCGGCCTCCCCGTCACAAGCCCCTCCCGAACGCTCTTCGACCTGGCATCGACGGTGAGCGAGCGAACGCTGCAGCGCGTCGCCAACCAGGCGTTCGTGCTGCGTCTGGTCACGATTGAGGAGTTGATCGCCACGGGGGAACGTCACCGGCGGCGCCGGGGCTCGCCGGCCTTCGCGCGCCTGCTCGCCGTCCTCGACCCGGATGGCCGCACGCTCCGATCGCCGCTGGAAGGCCGCCTCGACGCCTTCCTCCGCTCTCGCCGGTTTCCGCCGTGGGAGACGAATCAGCGCCTTCGGATCGGCACCGACCTGATCGAGCCGGACGTCCTCTGGCGCGAGCAGATGGTGATCGTCGAAGCCGACGGCCGCGATCCCCATCTGGCGCCGCTCACCTTCGCCTCCGATCGCCGTCGCGACCGCCGGCTCAGCGCCAGAGGCTGGACTCCGGTTCGGATCACGTCGCCCGATCTCGAGTCCCGGCCCGATGAGCTCGAGGCCGACCTCCGCGCGATCTTGGAATCGGCGCCGCGCCAATAACATCGGGCGGGATGGACTCCGAACGGCGCGCCAAGCTCGAAGCGACCACGCGGTACGACCCGGCCGAGGTCGAGGGGCGGGTCTACGCCGGCTGGTGGGAGCGCGGGTACTTCACCCCGGAGGCGGCCGGGACGGCGGCGGAGAACTACTCGATCGCGATCCCGCCGCCGAACGTGACCGGATCGCTGCACATGGGGCACGGCCTCAACAACACGATCCAGGACACACTCGTGCGGCGTCAGCGGATGGCGGGCCGCCGGGTCAAATGGATCATCGGCACCGACCACGCCGGGATCGCGACCCAGTCGGTGGTCGAAAAGGAGCTTCGCGCCCAGGGGGTCGATCGCCACGAGCTCGGCCGCGAGGGCTTCGTCGAGCGGGTCTGGGAGTGGCGCGAGCAGTACGGCGGGCAGATCATCGAGCAGCTCAAGCGGCTCGGCGTCTCGGGCGACTTCGCCAACGAGCGCTTCACCCTCGACGACGGCTACGTCAAGGCCGTCTACAAGGTCTTCGTCGCGCTGTTCGAGAAGGGCCTGATCTACCGCGACAACTACATGGTCAACTGGGACCCTGGCTCGCATTCGGCGATCAGCGACCTCGAGGTCGAGAACCGCGAGGTCGAGGACACGCTGTTCTCGGTCGACTACCCGATCGAGGGCTCCGACCGGGTGCTGACGGTCGCGACGGTCAGGCCGGAGACGATGCTCGCCGACACCGCGGTCGCGGTGAACCCGGCCGACGAGCGCTACGGCGACCTCGTCGGCGGCCACTGCATCCTGCCGCTGGTCGGCCGCCGCCTGCCGATCATCGCCGACGAGCACGTCGACATCGAGTTCGGCACCGGCGCCCTCAAGATCACCCCGGGCCACGACCAGAACGACTTCGAGATCGGCCGCAAGCACGGCCTCGAGGAGATCTCGGTGATCGGGGAGGACGGCCTGATGAACGAGGCCGCCGGGCCGGGCTACGAGGGCCTGACGATCGCCGAGGCGCAGGAGCGGATCGTCGCCGACCTGCGCGAGGCCGGAGCGCTGTCGGCGGAGGAGCCGTACGTGCACTCGGTCCCGTTCTCGCACCGCTCCGGGCAGCGGATCGAGCCGCTGATCAGCCTCCAGTGGTTCTGCCGGATGGACGAGCTCGCCAAGCCGGCGATCGAGGTCGTCCGCGACGGCCGCGTCACCTTCACCCCCGAACGCTGGGGCCGCGTCTACCTCGACTGGATGGAGAACATCCGGCCCTGGTGCGTCTCCCGCCAGCTCTGGTGGGGCCATCAGCTGCCGGTCTGGTACTGCGACCACTGCGAGGAGACCATCGTCGCCGAGCACGAGCCCGAGGGCGGCGCCTGCGCGACCTGCGGCGGGACGCTCCGTCGCGACGAGGACGTCCTCGACACCTGGTTCAGCTCGGCACTGTGGCCGTTCGCCACCCTCGGCTGGCCCGACGACACGCCCGAGCTCCGCGCGTTCTACCCGACCGACGTCCTCTCGACGGCCCGCGACATCATCTACCTCTGGGTCGCGCGGATGATCATGACCTCGCTCGAGTTCCTCGACGAGATCCCGTTCACCGACGTCTACATCCACTCGGTCGTCCAGGCCCCGGACGGACGGCGGATGTCGAAGAGCCTCGGGACCGGGATCGACCCGCTCGAGCTGATCGACTCCCACGGCGCCGACGCTCTCCGCTTCGGGCTGCTGGCGATGTCGTCGAGCCAGGACGTCCGCTTCTCCGAGGCCAAGGTCCAGCAGGGCCGCGACCTCGCGAACAAGCTTTGGAACGCCTCGCGGCTGATCCTGCTCAACGCCGGCGAAGCGGCCCCGGCGGCGGCGACCGAGACCGTCGAGGACCGCTGGATCCTCTCCCGGCTCGAGCGGACCGTCGAGCTCGTCGGCGACCGCCTCGACGCCTTCGACTTCGCCCACGCGGCGCTCGAGCTCTACCGGTTCGTCTACTCCGACCTCTGCGACTGGTACCTCGAGATCGTCAAGCCGCGCCTCTACGACGGCCCCGCCGCCGGCGACAAGAGCGCCGCCGCCAACCTCGTCCACGTACTCGGCCGCACGCTCGCGGTCGCCCACCCGCTGATGCCGTTCGTGACCGAGGAGATCTGGAGCTACCTGCCCGATCGCGAGGGCGAGCTGATCGTCGCTTCCTGGCCGCAGGCCGATACGGAGCGGTTCGACCCCGAGGCCGAGGCGGAGGTCGGCGCGGCCATCGAGCTGACCCGCTCGCTCCGCCGCTGGCGCGAGCTCGCCGGCGTCTCCCCGGGCGCCGCGCTGCGGGCGCGGACCGGGGAGGAGGTCCACCCGCTCGTGCTCCGCCTCGCTCGGATCGAGCTCGACGGCGACGGCGGCGACGAGGCGGTCGCCGCGGTCGGAGCGATCGAGATCCTGCCGTCGGCGGGCCTCGAGCCGGAGGCCGTCGCGGGCCGGATCGAGGAGCTGCGCGAGAAGCTCCGCGGCGAGGTCCGGCGCGCCGAGGGCAAGCTCGCCAACGAGAAGTTCGTCGCCAACGCCCCCGCCGACGTCGTCGACGCCGAGCGCGAGAAGCTCGAGCGGTACCGGGCGGAGCTCGAGGAGCTGGGCTGACCGACCCCGAGCAGTACCTGGCCGGGCTCGAGCCGGTCGGCTGGCGCTTCGGGCTCGAGCGGATGCGCGCTCTCAGCGACGCGCTCGGCCGCCCGCAGGACCGCTACCGGACCCTGCACGTCGTCGGCACCAACGGCAAGTCGTCGGTGACGACGATGACCGCGGCCCTGCTCGCAGCGAGCGGGATGCGTACCGGCGCCTGCATCTCCCCGCACGTCTGGCGCTGGGCGGAGCGGACGCGGATCGACGGGGCCGAGGTCGACCCGCGAGCTTTCGCCGCGGCCGCCGAGGCCGTCGCCGCGGCGATCGCCGCGGTCGAGCCCGGGTTCGAGCCGGGCGAGCGGATCACCCAGTTCGAAGCGGCGATCGCGATCTCCTTCGTCGCCTTCGCGCAGGCCGAGGTCGACGTCGCCGTGATCGAGGCCGGCCTCGGGGGCCGGCTCGACGCGACCAACGTCATCGCATCGACCGCCACCGCCCTGACGTCGGTCGGCCTCGACCACGAGGAGTATCTCGGGCCGACCGAGCTCGACATCGCCCGCGAGAAGCTCGCCGTGCTGCGACCGGGAACGACGCTCGTGACCGGCGAGCTCGCCCCCGAAGTCGCCGCCCTCGCCCGTTCGGTGGCCGCCGAACGGGATGCCGAGCTGATCGTCGCCCCGCCGCTGCCGGAAGCGGCGCTGCCCGGCCCGATGGCGCCTTACCTGGCGCGCAACGCCGCCGTCGCGGTCGCGCTTGCCGGAACCGTCGCCCCGCCCCTCGGCGAGCACGGGGTCGCCGGCGCACTCGCGCACGCCGCGCTTCCGGGGCGCGCCGAGTTGCTCGCGGGCGAGCCCCCGGCGATCGCCGACGCCGCTCACAACGAGGCCGGTGCCCGCGCTCTCGCCGAGGCGCTTCCGGACCTGGCCGGGGGCCGGCCGGTGTTCGGCTGTCTCTCCGTCCTCGCCGACAAGGACGCCGGCGCGATCGCGATGGCGCTGGCTCCGAAGCTCGCTCGCTGCGTCTGCACCGCCGCCGACCCGGGACCCGCGATGGGCCGCCCGGGCTCACGGGCGACCGACGCGGAGGAGCTGGCGCGGCTCGTGTCCACCACCGGGATCGCGGTCGAGGAGGTCCCCGACCCGGCCGCCGCGGTCGCCCGGACCACCGCGCTCGCGGCCGAGCACGGCGGGGTGGCGCTTTTCGCCGGATCGCACTACCTTCTCCGGTACGTATGGAACGCGAGGCGCGCTCAGAACTCCTCTCCATGATGGGCCTGGTGGCCCTCGTGGTCGCCGTGGTGATCCTGGTGTTCTTCGGGCTCGGCTATCTCTTCGGCCGGCTTTTCCTCTGAAATGAAGCGATCAGGCGGGGGCCGCTTTCCGGTGACGGCGGACGTTCCGGGTACACTGCCGCGCCTTAGATGCCCGTAGCGCTGTTCGGAATCGAAGACGGCTCGCTCAATCTGGCCGTCAACCTCCTGCTCCTCGTCCTCGTGGTGGTCTGGCTCTCGCTGGTCTACTGGACGTTCGCGGACGCCCGCAGGCGCGTGGCCGACCCGGTCCTGGTCGGGACCGCGACCGCGGCCTCGCTGATCCCGTTCATCGGCACGATCGTCTACACGATCCTGCGCCCGCCGGAGTTCCTCGCCGACGCGCGCGAGCGCGAGGTCGAGACCCAGGCCTCGGAGCTGCGGATGCGTCACCTGACGGCCCAGTCGTGCCCGCGCTGCGAGCACCCGATCGAGCGCAGCTGGCTGCGCTGCCCGGAGTGCCAGCACCGGCTCAAGGACCCCTGCGTCTCCTGCAACCGCCCCGTCGATCCGCGCTGGGCCCTCTGCCCCTACTGCGAGACCCCTCTGCGCCAGGAGCGAAGCGAGGAGGAGGCGCCGCGCCGGCGCTCCCGCTCCCGCGGCTCGAGCTCTTCCGCGGCGTCCTCGGAGGCACCGCCCCGCAAGTCAACTTCGACACGACGCGCGAAGTCGTCCTCGGCCTCGCGCTCATCGACGCCGGCGTCGGACGCCGCAGCGCGCACCAAGCGCAGCGAGCGACCCGAGCGCGCCGAGCGGCCCCCGGCCGACGAAGGGCCGGCGGACGAGGGAGACTCCGGCCCGCGCCGGCGCTCCGCCACGTCCTCCTGAGCCGCGCAACCCAGACCCATCCATCCGAGACCCGAGAGGTCCCCACATGCCCGAGACGACCCGCACCCTGATCCTCATCAAGCCCGACGCCTTCGAGCGCGGCCTGACCGGCGAGGTGATCGCCCGCTTCGAGCGCAAGGGCCTGCGCCTGACCGCCCTCAAGCAGATAACCGCCGAGGAGGCCACGGCGCACGAGCACTACGCCGAGCACACCGACAAGCCGTTCTTCGGCGAGCTCGTCGAGTTCATCACCGGCGGTCCGCTGGTCGCCGCCGTCCTCGAGGGCGTCGAGGCGGTCAAGGCGGCCCGGCAGCTGATCGGCGCCACCAACCCGATCGAGGCCGAGACCGGCTCGATCCGCGGCGACTTCGGGACCGAGGTGACCTTCAACCTCGTCCACGGCTCCGACTCCGACGAGTCGGCCGCGCGCGAGATCGGCATCTGGTTCCCGGAGCTCGGCTGAACGGGCGCCGGGACCGGCCGGGGGTGATGGTCCCGTGGACCTGATCCTCGCCTCCGCGTCGCCCCGGCGGCGGGAGCTGCTCGGCCTGCTCGGGCTCGAGTTCGAGGTCGTTCCCTCGGGCGTCCCCGAGCTGACCGAGGGCGATCCGGCCGTGATCGTGGTCGAGAATGCGGTCCGGAAGGCGCGCGCGGTCGCGCGACCGGGCGCGCTCGTCCTCGGCGTCGACACCGACGTCGTCTGCGACGACCGCCTGCTCGGCAAGCCCGGCGACGACGGCGACGCCACCGCCCGGTTGCGGGCGTTGTCGGGGCGCACCCACGAGGTCCTCAGCGGTATCGCCCTCGTCGGCCCCGCGGGCGAGCGCAGCGAGCTCGTCCGGACCGCTGTCACGTTCCGCGCGCTCGACGACCGCGAGATCGAGGAGTACGTGGCCGCGGGGGAGTGGCGCGATCGGGCCGGCGGCTACGCCATCCAGGGGCTGGGCTCCTCCCTGGTCGAGCGGGTCGAGGGCGACCTCTCGAACGTGATCGGCCTGCCGATTCCGGCTCTGAGCAGGATGATCGAAGAATTGCAGGATCGATAGGAAACTGTAAGTTTCCTGTTGTCTTCTGCTCATATATTCGCTGTGAGAGGCGACGTTCGCTAGACTCGCGTCGCCTCCGAAGGCCGCCGCCGATCGCAGAACGGAGGCCTTCGAGTTCGGGCCGGCGGGCAGCAGCAACAGAGTGGCGGGGACTCGGTTTTCCGCGCGCCGGCGACTTTCCCGCACCGCCTCCACACCTTCCAAATCGAGCAACCAGACTTAACTCACCTATGGGCATCCTCAGTTACCTGACCGGATTCGGCGGCCGCGACATGGCCGTCGATCTCGGCACGGCGAACACGCTCGTCTACGTCCGCGGGCGCGGGATCGTCCTCTCGGAGCCCAGCGTCGTCGCGGTCGACACGCGGACCGGCGAGGTCCACGCGGTCGGCATGGACGCCAAGCGCATGCTCGGCCGCACGCCGGGGACGATCCAGGCGATCCGCCCGCTCAAGGACGGCGTCATCGCCGACTTCGACGTGACCGAGGAGATGCTCCGCCACTTCATCCAGAAGGTGCACCAGAACCGCTTCGCGCATCCGCGGGTCGTCGTCTGCGTCCCCTCCGGCGTCACCGGGGTCGAGAAGCGAGCGGTCGAGGAGGCCTGTCTCGCCGCCGGAGCGCGCCAGGCATACCTGATCGAGGAGCCGATGGCAGCCGCGATCGGCGCCGGCCTCCCGGTCGGCGAGCCGACCGGCTCGATGGTCGTCGACATCGGCGGCGGCACCAGCGAGGTCGCCGTGATCTCGCTCGGCGGGATCGTCGTCTCGCAGTCGATCCGGGTCGGCGGCGACGAGATGGACGACGCGATCGTCAACTGGTGCAAGACCCACCACAAGCTGATGATCGGGCAGCAGACCGCCGAGGAGGTCAAGCTCGAGGCCGGCTCGGCGACCGAGCTCCGCGAGGAGGTCCGGACCGAGATCCGCGGCCGCGACATCGTCTCCGGCCTGCCTAAGACCGTGATGCTGAGCTCCGAGGAGGTCCGCGAGGCGCTTCGCGACCCCGTCGAGTCGATCGTCAACGCCGTCAAGGAGACGCTCGACCGAACTCCTCCCGAGCTCGCCGGAGACATCATGGACCGCGGGATCACGCTCGCCGGTGGCGGCTCGCTGCTCCAGGGCTTCGACGAGCGGCTCCGCGAGGAATGCCAGATGCCGGCGCAGCTCGCCGACTCCCCGCTCACGTGCGTCGCCGTCGGCTCCGGTCGCTCCCTCGAGGAGTTCGAGACGATCCACCGGGTCAACGCCAACACGCGCGGCCGGCGGCGGCGCTGACCCGGGACCCGGGCGATGTACCGCAAGCAGGTACGCAGGCGCCGCGCGATCCTCGTGGTCCTGGTCGTCGCCTGCCTGATGCTGATCAGCATCTCGATCAGCGAGGCCGACGACGGTCCGCTGCACTCCGTCCAGACCGGCGTCTCCACCGTGCTCTCGCCGGTCGGCGAGGGGGCCGGCCGGGCGCTGAAGCCGGCGCGCGACCTGATCGACTGGTTCGACGAGACCTGGCAGGCGCGCGGTGAGAACGAGGACCTCCGCGACCAGGTCGCGGAGTTGCGAGCGGAGCTGCTCGAGACTCAGGACGCCGCCGAGAAGGCCGGATATGCCGAGAAGCTCGACGAGCTGATGAACGACGGCGGCCTCACCGGATACACGCCGGTCGCCGCCACCGTCACCTCTCGCTCGCCGAGCCTCTGGTACGAGTCGATCAAGATCAGCGCCGGCAGTTCCGACGGCGTCTCCCGCAACGATGCGGTCATCACCGACGACGGCCTGATCGGGCGGATCGCGAACGTCACCGGCGGCACCTCCGAGGTCGCCCTGATCACCGACGGCGAGGGTGGCGTCGCCGCCCGCGTCGCCGGCAAGGGCCCCGAGGGTCTGGTCAGCGGCGTCGTCGGCAACCCGGGCAGGCTCGATCTCAGCCTGATCCAGGGCGAGAAGGACATCAAGGACGGCGACAAGCTCGTCACCGCCGGGTTCACGACCGAGACCGGGCTGGCGTCGCTCTACCCGGCCGACATCCCGATCGGCGAGGTCGTCGAGACGATCCCGGCCGAGCAGGAGCAGCGCGAGCAGGTCAACGTCGAGCCGTTCGCCGACCTCGCCGACCTGACCGACGTCACAGTCCTGACGAGCGGGGGCGGCTGATGATCGTCACTCCCCGGATCGTCTTCCGCCTGGTGCTGATCGTCCTGATCTCGGTCCTGCTCCAGATCGGGTTCTTCTCGCAGGTGCCCCTGCTCGGATCGGTCGCGAACCTGCTGCCGGTCGTCGTCGTCGCGATCGGGCTCCTCGGCGGCGCCGTGACCGGCGCCGTCACCGGCTTCGCGACCGGGCTCCTGCTCGACGCGATGATCGGCGGCACCCCCGGGGTCGCCTCGCTGGCCCTGATGGCCGCCGGCTACCTCGCCGGTCGCTGGCGCGAGGGCTACGACATCGTCAGCTCGCTCGTCCCCCCGCTCTTGACCGGCGCACTGACCGCGCTGGCGGCGCTGATCTACGGCTCGCTGACGCTGACGCTCGGCGTCGACGCGCCGATCAGCATCCTCGCCCTGCGCGAGGTCTTCGTCCAGGGCCTGCTCGGGATCCTGCTCGCGGTGCCGGTGTTCCCGCTCGTCCGCCGGATCGTCCGCCCGGCGCTGGTCGACGACTCGCTCAGCCCCCGCTCGCGAGCCGCGGCGGGCACTCGGTCGTCGCGCCGCCGCACGTTCGGGATGATGAGAGGTCAGGGAAGCCTCTGATGTTCCGCCACGACGAAAACGCCGCCCCGACCCACGCTCAGTTCGCGATGCGGGTGACGATCCTCGGCGTCATCGCGATCGTCGCCTTCGGGGCCGTCTTCTTCCGCCTCTGGTTCCTCCAGGTCCTCTCCGGCGAGGCATACCTGAAGGAGGCGAACGCCAACCGCGTTCGCGAGATCAAGATCCAGGCGCCGCGCGGCGAGATCCTCGACCGCGCCGGCCGGGTCCTCGTCGACAACAAGACCGTGCTCTCGCTCCAGGTCCAGCCGAGCGAGCTGCCCCAGCAGAACGAGCCGCGCAACGACGAGCTCCGCCGGGTCGCGGAGGTCGCCGGGATGAGCTACGGCAAGGTCAAGGACGAGATGACGGCGCAGATGGCGGCGGCGATGGGCCTGAAGCCACACGACTACAAGCAGGAGCTCCGGGCGGGCGAGATCGAGGAGCCGCCGGTGCCGGTGACGCTGAAGCAGGACGTCGACAAGGACGTCGTCTACGCGCTGCGCGAACGCCAGGACGAGTTCCCCGGCGTCTCCGCGTCGCAGATGTACGTCCGCAACTACCCGAACGGCACGCTCGGCGCGCATCTCTTCGGCTACGTCAGCGAGATCGGCCCCGACCAGCTGAAGGAGCCCGCCTACGAGGGCCTCGAGCAGGGCGACCGGATCGGCGCCACCGGCCTCGAGTCGCAGTACGACCAGATCCTCCGCGGCCGCAACGGCGCGATCCGGGTCCAGGTCGAGGCATCCGGCGAGCCCCGGGGCCGGGAGCTCTCGCGGATCGAGCCCGAGGCCGGCGACAACCTGAAGCTGACGCTCGACAAGAAGATCCAGGCCGCGGGCGAGTCGGCGCTCGCCGCGACCGGTCTGCCGGGGGCGTTCGTCGTGATGAAGATCGACGACGGCTCGATCCTCGGCATGGGTTCCTCGCCGACCTTCGACCCGAGCGTCTTCACGCCGCCGGTCTCGACCAAGGTCGTCAAGGCACTGAGCCAGAACGAGGAGGACCCGCTGCTGGACCGCGCGATCCAGTCCGGCTACCCGACCGGATCGACGTTCAAGGCGATCAGCGGCTCGGCCGCGCTCGAGTCCGGTCTGATCACGCCCGAGCACACCTTCGCCGACGCCGGATCGTTCATGCGCTACGACCGCAAGTGGATCAACGCCGGCGAGGCGGTCAACGGCGTCGTCAACATGGTCTCGGCCCTCAAGGTCTCCTCCGACGTCTTCTTCTACGACATCGGCGACCTGGCCAATCAGCGGTACGACGAGGACGGGACCGAGATCATCCAGGACTGGGCGAAGCAACTCAGCTTCGGCTCGCTGACCGGCGTCGACCTCCCCGGCGAGGGCGCCGGCCTGGTGCCGACGCCGGAGTGGCGCGACAAGCTCTTCGAGGATGCGAGCGACCCGGATTCGTGCGGTGGCAAGGAGATCCTCTACGGCGTCGACGGCTGTTTCGAGACCGACCGCCCCTGGAGCGCCGGCGACAACATGAACCTCGCCGTCGGCCAGGGCGACCTGCAGGCGACGCCGCTGCAGCTCGCGATCGCCTACGCGACGATCGGGAACGGGGGAGAGGTCGTCCGCCCCCACTTCGGGATGGAGGCCGAGGACGCGACCGGCGCGCAGACGCAGGCCTTCGAGCCGGCCCCGCGCCGCGAGGTCGACCTCTCCGAGGATACGCGCTCGACGATCATGGAGGGCCTGCGCCAGGCGGCCTCGGAGCCGGCCGGGACGTCGTATCCGACGTTCGGCAGCTATCCGATCGAGATCGCCGGCAAGACCGGCACCGCCGAGAAGACGCTTCAGGAGGACCAGTCCTGGTACGCGGCGCTCGCGCCGGCCGACGATCCGAAGTACGTGGTCGTCGTCACCGTCGAGGAGGGCGGCTTCGGCGCAACGACAGCCGCACCCGCGGCCTGCCAGATCTTCAACGCCGTGTTCGAGATCAAGGACGAGTGCGCGGCGGGGACGAGTCAGACGCGATGAGCCCCGTCACTGCCAAGATGGACGGCCAGTAGATGCCGACGATCGCCAGACCACGGACCTTCGACGAGCGCAGCGCCGGCATCGGCGCGCGCACCGGCCTGCTCAAGATCGACCCCGTCACCGCCTTCGCGGGGATCGGGCTGATCGTCTGCAGCATCGTCGCGCTGGGGTTCACGACCCAGAGCGAGATCGCCGGCGACCCGTACTTCTTCACGATCCGCCAGAGCATCTACGCGGTGATCGGAATCGCCCTGATGTTCGCCCTCGCCCGGATCGACTACTCGCGCTTCCGCGAGCTCCGGGTCGGCATCTACAGCGCGATGATCTTCACGATCGTCCTCGTGCTCTTCCTCGGCTTCGCAGCGCTCGGCGCGCGCCGGTGGATCGAGCTCCCCTTCTTCCAGTTTCAGCCGTCGGAGCTGGGCAAGCTTCTGCTCGTCCTCGCTCTCGCCGGCTTTGCCATCGACCGGGCCCGACGCCAGACGGCGTGGCAGCGCACCGCGCGGCTGCTCCTGCTGGGGTTCGTGCCCGCGTTGATCGTGTTCGTGCAGCCCGATTTGGGCACCGCACTCGTCTACGGCGTGATCACGCTCGCGATCCTGTTCATCTCCGGCACCCCCTGGCAGCATTTCGCCGCCCTCGGGGGTATCGCGTTGGCAGCGGTCGCGATCGTTCTTTTGCTCGCGCCGGCAGTCGGGCACCCGGTGCTCCACGGGTATCAGCTGGACCGGCTGACGTCGTTCCTCAATCCGAGCGACGACCCGGCCGATTCCAGCTATCAGACCAATCAGGCGCTCACCGCCATCGGCTCCGGAGGTAAGACCGGCCGCGGCGAGGACGCCACCCAGGTGCAGAACCACTTCCTTCCGGAAGCCCACACCGATTTCATGTTCTCCGCTATCGCGGAGCGGTGGGGGTTCATGGGGGCTGCGCTTGTCCTATCCCTCTACGCGCTGCTCATATGGCGAGCGCTGCGGATAACGACTCTCTCGAAGAACTTGTACGGGAGCCTCGTCGGGGCGGGAATCGCCTCGATGCTGCTCTTCCAAGTTTTCGTCAACGTCGGGATGAACGTCGGGCTGATGCCCGTCACGGGCGTCCCGCTTCCACTGGTCAGCTACGGCGGCACATCCGTGCTCGTCACCTTCATGGCCATCGGAGTTCTTCAGAGCATCTACGTCCAATCGCAGCTTTCCTCGCCGGGCAGCCTCAGGACTGCTCTGTGAGGTGAGCAACTTTGAAGAAAAAGATCCTCGTATCGGTTGACGCCGGTGAAACCCGCGTCGCCGTACTAGAAGCGAAGGGGTCGGCACGCGCCGGCCGCGCCAAGAAGAAGAACGACGAGAAGGCCGACGGCGACCAGCCCAAGGGCGGCCGCAACGGCAAGGGCGACAACTGGCGGGTCGGCGAGCTCTACGTCGAGCGTCGCGGATCGCGCTCGATCGTCGGCAACATCTACAAGGGAGTCGTCGACAACGTGCTGCCCGGGATGGAGGCGGCCTTCGTCGACATCGGGCTCGAGCGCAACGGCTTCCTCCACGTCGACGAGATCGTCACCCCCGACGGCAAGGCGGTGCCGAAGCGCGGCCGCGGCCAGGGGCGGCGGATCGACGAGCTGATCAAGCGCGGTCAGGAGATCGTCGTCCAGGTCGTCAAGGACCCGCTGAAGACGAAGGGAGCGCGCCTGTCGATGCAGCTCTCGATCGCCGGCCGCTACCTCGTCTACATGCCGCAGGGCGGCGGGATCGGGGTCAGCCGCAGGCTCCCCGACGGCGAGCGCAGCCAGATGCGCAAGAACCTCGAGAAGCTCCATGCCGCCAGCAAGGAGAAGGGCGGATACATCGTCCGGACGGCGGCCCAGGGCGCCGACAAGGAGGACTTCGAGCGCGAGATCGCCTACCTGCACAAGCTGCACGAGGTGCTCGAGCGGCGGTCCGTGGACGCCGACGCGCCGTCGCTGATCTTCCAGGAGGCGGATCTTCCGATCCGCGTCCTCCGCGACGTCCTCGGCAGCGAGTTCGACGGCGCCGAGATCGACGACCAGAAGCAGTTCGAGCGGGTGACCTCGTTCTTCCAGCGGACCGCCCCGGAGCTGGTCGATTCGGTCGAGATGCACTCGCACTCCGAGCACCTGTTCGAGCGTCACGGCGCCGAGGAGGCGTTCCGCTCGACGCTGTCGCGCCGGGTCGATCTGCCCTCCGGCGGCTACCTGATCATCGACTACGCCGAGGCACTGACGGTGGTGGACATCAACACCGGCAGCTTCACCGGCAAGGGCAAGGGCCGGCTCGAGGACACGATCACGAAGGTCAACGTCGAGGCCGCCGACGAGGTCGTCCGCCAGCTCCGGCTCCGCGACATCGGCGGGATCATCGTCATCGACTTCATCGACATGGCACGGGCAAAGAACCGCGACCAGGTCCTGAAGACGCTGCGCAAGGCCCTCGACGAGGACCGGACGAAGACCTACGTCGTCGAGGTCTCGCCGCTCGGGCTGGTCGAGATGACCCGCCAGAACGTCACCGACGGCGTCCGCGAGATCCTGACCACCAAGTGCCCGACCTGCGACGGCGAGGGCGTGGTTCGCTCCGCCGAGACCGTCGCGATCGAGGTCCTGCGCAAGCTCCGCGACGTCGCCGAGCAGCCGGGGGAGGCGCATCTGATCCGCGTCAACCCGAAGGTCGCCCGGGAGTTGATGCGCCACGACAGCGGCCTGCTGGAGCTCGAGGAGGAGACCTCCAAGACGTTCCTGTTCGAGGGCGGCGACGCGCTGCCGATCGACACGTTCGAGATCGCCGAATCCGGCGAACGCGGCGACATCGAGCGCCGCGCGCTGCCGTTCCAGGTCGGCGACGAGGTGCTGCTGACGATCGACGAGCCGCACATGTACAACCCCGGCGACGCGGTCGCCCGGGTCGACGCGCTGGTGATCACGGTCACCGGGGCGGCGCCGCTGGTCGGCGATCGCAAGCTGGTCCGGATCGAGGAGATCGGCCGCTCCTCCGGCCTGGCGACGCTCGTCGACGGCGTTCCCGAAGGGTCGGGAGAACAGGATTCCGCCGAAGGGCTAGAATCCGGCACTCGGCGCCGCGGCCGCAGAGGCGGACGGCGCCGTTCCCGCGCCGGGAGCGGTTCGAATCCCGGCCAAGAAACCTGATCCTCCACGGAGACGAACAGACCGATATGTCCACCTACGCGATAGTCGAGAGCGGCGGCAAGCAGTACCGCGTCGAGAAGGGCCAGTCCCTGCTCGTGGACCGGATCGCCGAGGACGAGGGAGCCAAGGTCCCGCTTCGCGCGGTGATGTTCCGCAGCGACTCCGACACCGTGGTCGCCCCGGCCGACCTCGAGAAGGTCAAGGTCGAGGCGAAGGTCGCCGGGCACGAGCGCGGCGAGAAGATCAAGGTCTTCAAGTACAAGGCGAAGAAGGGCTACCGCAAGCGCCGCGGCCACCGCTCCGAGCTGACCCGGCTCGAGGTGACCGAGGTGAAGATGCTGTCGCGGAAGCCGGCCGGGAGCAAGGACGACGAGGCCGCTTCGAAGCCGAAGGACTCC
>JADFCZ010000062.1 GCA_018263295.1 Conexibacter sp. | reverse complement strand
CGGCGCCCGCCGCCGCCGATCCGGCGCCCGCCGGAGGGCTTCCCGAGGGCATCGGCAAGCCCGCCACGCGGGCACTCGAGGATGCGGGCCTGACCACCCTGGAGCAGGTCGCGGGCAAGACCGAGGCGGAGCTGCTGGAGCTGCACGGCATCGGCCCGAAGGCGGTCGAATCGCTCGCCGAGGCGCTCGCGGACGCTGGCCTCTCCCTGAAGACCGACGAGAGCAAGGAGAGCGACTGATGGCTCACAAGAAGGGGCTCGGCTCGAGCCGCAACGGACGCGATTCCAACCCGAAGTACCTCGGGGTGAAGATCTTCGCGGGGCAGACCGTCAAGGGCGGCGAGATCATCGTCCGCCAGCGCGGCACCCGCTTCCATCCCGGCGACGGCGTCGGCCTCGGTCGTGACCACACGATCTTCGCCACCCGTGCCGGCACGGTCGAGTTCTCGCCGGGCCGCAAGGGCCGCGTCGTCTCGGTCGCCGCGGCCGAGTAGGCGGTCCACGCCGCCGGGCGGCGGCGTTCGCGGTCTCGGGCTTCCCGCCGCTCGGTCGCTGACCGGCCGGCTGCTTAGCTTCCCCCTGTGTTCCACGATCGAGCGCGCATATTCGTCGAGGGCGGACGCGGCGGCAACGGCGTCGTCAGCTTCCGGCGAGAGGCCCACGTGCCGCGCGGGGGGCCCGACGGCGGTGACGGCGGCCACGGCGGCGACGTCGTCCTCCTCTGCGACCCGTCGCGGCGGGACCTCGCCTCGATGCGCGTCTCCGCCCACTACCGGGCGGAGCGCGGCGGGCACGGCCAGGGCGCGAACAAGCACGGTGCGCGAGGATCGGACCTGATCGTCCCGGTCCCGCCGGGAACCACCCTCGAGGGCCTCGACGGCGAGTACTTCGACCTCGTCGAGCCGGGTCAGCGGGCGACGGTCGCCGAAGGTGGGCTCGGAGGGCACGGCAACAAGCGCTTCACCGCCTCGACCCGGCAGGCGCCGAGGTTCGCCGAGAAGGGGCTCGCGGGGAGATCCGGCTGGGTCGAGTTGCGCCTGCGCCTGCTCGCCGACGCCGGGCTCGTCGGCCTTCCCAACGCCGGCAAGTCGTCGCTGCTGGCTCGGATCACCCGGGCGGCGCCGAAGGTCGCCGACTACCCGTTCACGACGCTGTCGCCGGTCCTCGGCACGATCGACGACGGCGAGCGGCAGCTCGTCCTCGCCGACATCCCGGGGCTGATCGAAGGCGCGGCCGAGGGCGCCGGGCTCGGCCACGAGTTCCTCGCCCACGTCGAGCGCTGCCGCGTCCTCGTCCATCTGCTCGAGCTCGGGCCGGGCACCGATCCCGACGCCGCCTACGAGGTCGTCCGCGGCGAGCTCGCCGCCCACGGGGCCGGCCTCGAACGGCTGCCGGAGATCGTGGCGCTGTCGAAGGCCGACCTGCTGCCCGCCGACGAGGTCGAGCTCGAGCTCGAGACCTGGCGCGAGTCCCACCTGGGCTCGAAGCCGCTCGCGATCTCCTCGGCGACCGGAGCCGGGATCGACGCGCTGGTCGGCGCGATCTTCGCCGCGGTCGCCGGCGCCGCACCGGTAGAAGCGCCCGAGGGTCCCCGCTCCGGCGAGCCCGAGTTCGAGGCCGAGCATCGCGTCTACCGGCCCCAGGGGGCGGGCGGGTTCGACGTCGTCATGGTCGCCGAAGGCGTCTTCGAGGTCACCGGCCGCGGCGTCGAGATGCTGGTCGAGCGCCACGACCTCGCCAACCCCGAGGCGCTCTCCTACCTCGAGCGCCGGCTGAACGAGATCGGCGTGATCAAGGCGCTTCGCGATGCGGGATTCGAGCCGGGCGACGAGGTCAGGGTCGGTGACGAGGCCTTCGATTTGGATACTTAGCGCGTGACCCTCGTAGTCAAGCTCGGCTCGTCGATCGTGGCGGGCGCCGACGGCGCCCTGCGCGCCGACGTGCTCGACGGCGTCTGCTCGCAGGTCGCCGAGCTCCACCGCGGCGGCGAGGAGGTCGTGATGGTGACCTCCGGCGCGATCGCGCGCGGGCGGCGGCTGCTGGGCCTGAAGGAGCGCCCCTCCGCCGTCGACGAGCTCCAGGCCGCCTCGGCGGTCGGGCAGGGAGCGCTGTTCCGCGCCTACGAGGAGCGGCTCGCGGCCGGGGAGGTCCGCGCCGCCCAGGTGCTGCTGACCGCGTTCGACATGTCGGAGCGGATCCACTACCTGAACGCCCGCCAGACCTTGCAGCGGCTGCTCGCCTGGCACGTCGTCCCGGTCATCAACGAGAACGACACCACCGCCACCGACGAGATCACGTTCGGCGACAACGACTTCCTCTCGGCCCAGGTCGCGATCATGATCGAGGCGCGGAAGCTGATCCTCCTCACCGACCAGCAGGGCCTGTTCAGCGCCGACCCCCGGACCGATCCGGCCGCCGAGCTCGTCGAGGACGTCGCCGACACCGCCGAGCTCGACCGCTACGAGATCGGTTCGCGCGGCTCGCAGTTCGGGTCGGGCGGGATGCGCAGCAAGGTGGTCGCGGCGCAGATGGCGAGCGGCTCCGGGATCGCGGTGACGATCTGCGACGGGACGGCCCCGGGCACGCTGCTCGCCGCCGCCCGCGGCGAGCGGGTCGGGACGGCGTTCACCGGACGCAACAACCGGGCGCCCAGCTTCAAGCTCTGGCTGCGGTGGGCGACCCCCGTTCAGGGCCGGATCGTCGTCGACGACGGCGCCGGCCGCGTCCTCCGCGAGAGCGGCTCATCGCTCCTGCCGGTGGGCATCACCGGCGTCGAGGGAAGCTTCGCCGCGGGCGATCCGGTCGAGGTCGTCGACGGCCGCGGCATCGTCGGCAAGGGCATCGCCGAGCACTCCTCCGAGGTCCTGCTGCGGCTCGCCGGCAAGCGCAGCGACGAGGTTTCGGAGATCGTCGGCGACGGCTCCGAGGAGGCCGTCCACCGCGACCGGTTCGTTCTGACTTAGGCCGGTTCCGTACCGCCGACGGGGCCGGGCCCCGGCGCCCGGCGCCGCAGTACGAGCGCGGTGGCGAGCGAGACGAGGATCGCTCCGACTCCGGCGATCACGAAGACCTGGCCGGGCTCGAGCAGGCTGGCGAGCGCACCGCCGCCGATGAACGCGAGGCCGAAGCCCCAGGAGCCCGCCGTCTCCTTGACGGCGAAGACCCTTCCCTGAAGGTCGCGCGGCACATCGCGCTGGAGGATGAGCCGCCCGCTCACCCCCTCCAGCCCGTCGCCGCAGCCGGCGATCGTGAAGGTCACGAGCGCCACGCCGAGCACCGTGGCGAGGCCGGATCCGACCGTGGCCAGCCCGAAGAGGAGGATGCCGCCGAGGAAGAGCCGCATCTCGGCGCCGGCGCGAACGCGCGAGACGAGCGCGGCGCCGATCACGATCCCCACCCCGAAGACGGCGACTAGTGCCGAGAAGCCCGAGTCGCCCGCCCCCAGCGTCTCCTTGGCGAGCAGGACCTCGGCGACGTTGATCATCGCCGCGAAGCCGAGTGCGAGGCTGGAGGCGAGGATCACCGCGTTGACCCGGGTCATGTCCCGCATCGCTCGGAAGCTCTCGCCGGTCGCCGCGAACAGCGACGGCCGCTCGAGCCCCTTCCGCTCGCCCTTCGGATGGCGATCGAGGTCGACGCCGACGAGGAGCAGCGCCGAGACCCCGAAGGTGAGCCCGTTGAACAACAGGACCCCGACCGGGTCGATGAAGATCAGCGCAACGCCGGCCAGGGCCGGACCCAGGGTGACGCCGAGCTCCTCGATCGCGGAGTAGAGCGAGGTGACCGGCGCGAGCTGGCCGTCCTCGTCGGAGGCCGCGTCGGCGATGCCGGCGAGGATCGCGGGGCGGAACAGCGACTCGCCCGCGCCGGCGATCAGGGCGAAGAGGGTCATGCCCGCGAGGCTGTCGATGACGCCCATGCCGACGAAGGCCGTCGCCCGCAGCAGATCCGCCGCGATCGCGCACCGCCGTCGCGGCCAGCGGTCGACCGCGGCGCCGAGGAGCGGGCCGAGGAGCATCGAGGGGAGGAAGCCCGCGAGGAGGATCACCGACAGCGCCCAGGCGGTGTCGAAGCGCTCGTAGACGACCAGGAGCAGGACGACGTATCCGGCACCCGTGCCGAGCGCGGATTGTGCGTGCGCGACGAACAGCCGGTCGAGCCGGGCCGCGTGCACCGCCCTGAACATCGTTCGCATCAGATCGCGCTCATCTCAAGGAAATCTCGCCAAAGCCGATTAGAAACTCGCAGAGCCGGCACGAAGCCGGCCCTGCGGTGTCATTGCGAGTTGCGCCACCTAGCGCGACATACGCATCAATCGGCCTCATTCATGAGGCCGCCCCGAGCGTCGCCCGTCGGCGGCTCATATCCGTCGGCGGGTTTCGTTCGAGGTTCTTGAGGCGTGCTATGCGGCAGGCGGCGGCGAACTACCACCTGCTTTTCGGCATTGGCTGCCTCCTTATTCATCGGCCGGCCGGGCGGAACCTGGCTTGTGCCGTCCCTGGCGCGGGGTCCCGGGGCCGAGCTGTTTCCTGGTCACCGAACACGCTAGCCGAGGTGGCGTCCGTCCAAAACCCGGTCAACTCGCTGCTGGGCGGCCGCTGTCAACCGCGGTGAGCTGCAAGGTCGCTCCCCGCGGGATTCCATTGCGTACCCTGTCGCCATGGCGATCGCAGCCGAATCCGTGACCGAGGTCTGCCGCCGCGCCCGCGCGGCTTCGCTGATCCTGCCCGGGGTGGCGAGCGCCGACAAGGACGCCGCGCTGACCGTGCTCGCCCGCCTGCTGCGCGAGCGGACCGCCGAGATCCTCGACGCGAATCGCGTCGATCTCGACGCCGGCCGCGACGCCGGGCTCGACGATGCGCTGATCGACAGGCTCCGGCTCGACCCCGACCGGATCGAGGCGATGGCGGTCGGCGTCGAGGCGGTTCGAGCGCTCGACGACCCGATCGGCGAGCTGCTCGAGCGCCGGACGCTCGAGAGCGGAATCGAGATGGAGCATCGGCGGGTGCCGATCGGCGTCGTCGCGATCGTCTACGAGGCGCGCCCGAACGTGACGATCGACGCCGCCGCCCTCTGCTTGAAGAGCGGCAATGCCGCCGTCCTGCGCGGGTCGAGCTCCGCCGCCGCATCCAACGCCGTCCTCGTCGGGATCGTCAAGGCGGCGGTCGCCGAGGCGTCGCTCCCCGAGGGCACCGTCGAGGCGGTCGCGGGCGGCGGGCGCGAGGAGCTCGGCGAGCTCGCCCGCCAGCGCGACCTGGTCGACCTGATCATTCCGCGCGGCGGGGAAGGCTTGAAGGCGGCCCTCGAGGCCGTCGCGGAGGTCCCGATCCTCTACGCGGCGTCCGGCAACTGCCACGTCTACGTCGACGCCGCCGCCGATCTCGAGATGGCGCGGGGCATCGCCTACAACGCCAAGGTCCAGCGACCCGGCGTCTGCAACGCGGCCGAGACGCTGCTCGTCCACGAGGCGGTCGCGGCGGAGTTCCTGCCGGCCGCGCTCGGCGACCTCGCGGGGGCTGGGGTCGAGCTGATCGGCGACGAGCGCGTCCGCGAGCTCTCGGGCGACGTCCCCGTCGGTCCGGCCGCCGCCGAGGACTGGGATCGCGAGTACCACGGGCTGAAGCTGGCGGTGGCCGTCGTCGACTCGGCCGCCGAGGCGATCGATCACGTCAACCGCCACGGCAGCGGCCATTCCGAGGCGATCGTCACCGGCGACGAGGCGGCCGCCGACGCGTTCACCGGCGGCGTCGACGCCGCCTGCGTCTACGTCAACGCATCGACCCGCTTCACCGACGGCTTCGAGTTCGGGATGGGCGCCGAGATCGGCAACTCGACCCAGAAGCTGCACGCGCGCGGGCCGATCGGGCTCCGCGAGCTCACCTCGACCAAGTACGTCCTCCGGGGCACTGGTCAGACGCGCGGGTGAGTCGGGCCGTCGGCGTCCTCGGCGGCGCGTTCAACCCACCTCACGTCGGCCACCTGCTGCTCGCCCAGGAGGCGGTCGTGGCACTGGGGCTCGACGAGCTGATCCTGGTCCCGACCGGGGTGGCTCCGCACAAGCGGATCGAGCCCGAACCGGGTCCCGCCGTGAGGCTCGAGATGGCCGCTGCCGCGATCGCCGCGGTGCCCGGACTCGCCGTCTCCGACGTCGAGGTGGCCCGGGAGGGCCCGTCCTTCGCGTTCCGTACGCTTGAATTGCTTGCCGATGAGCATCCAGGGAGCCAGCTGACTTTCGTGATGGGAGCCGACGTCGCGTCCGGCCTCGATCGCTGGAAGCGTCCCGAACGGGTGCTCGAGCTGGCGTCGGTCGCCGTCGCCGGCCGGCCCGGGTTCGACCTCGGCGAGATCGACTCGACCCTGGAGCGCCTCGGCGCCGCCGGCCCGGCGGAGCGGATCGAGATGCCGCCCGTCGGCATCTCCTCGACGCTGGTCCGCGAGCGGGTCGCGTCCGGCCTGCCGATCCGCTGGATGGTCCCCGAGCCGGTCGAGCGGTTGATCGCCGACGGCGGGCTGTACGGAGGCGGATCGTGATGGAGTCGGAGGCCCTCGCCCGGCGGATCGCCGCCGTCGCCGAGGACAAGGGGGCGACCGACCTGGTCGCGATCGACGTCTCCGAGCTGCTCGGCTACACCGATTACCTGGTCATCTGCACGGCCCGGAACGAGCGCCAGGCGAAGGCGATCGCCGAGGAGGTGCAGTTTCGCCTGAAGCGTGAGGACGAGCTGATCGCCAAGCGCGTCGAGGGTCTGCCGGAGGCGCGCTGGATCCTGGTCGACTACCTCGACTGCATCCTGCACGTCTTCATCGCCGAGACCCGGGACCTCTACCGGCTCGAGCAGCTCTGGGGAGAGGCGCCTCGCCTCGACCTCCCCGAGGGCGCCGGTGACGTCCGCCGCCGGGCCTAGTCTCGGCGAATCGCCGCAGAGACGTTCAGCAGATCCCTGTTCGGTTTCCGTCCCGCGGAGGTTCGCGAGGCGATCGAGATCCTCGAATCCGAGCTCGGTCGCCGTGCCGAAGCGCTGCGCAGCCGCGAGTCCGAGGCGGACCGGCTCCGCGCCGAGATCGAGGAGCTGAGAACGGGCCTCGTGGCCGCCGAGTCCGAGGCCGGCTCGCTCCGCGCCGAGCTCGCAGACGCCCGCGCCGGGGCGGCCGAGGAGCTCCGTTCGGTGGCGGTCCTCGCGAGCCAGCTCGAGGAGATGCGGATCACCGCGCGGGGCGATGCGACGCGGATCCGGCTTTGCGCACTGCGCGAGGCGGCGGCCGTGAACGCGCGGCTGCTCGACGCTTCCGACCCGCGGGCCGACGAGGTCCGCGACCGGATGCTGGACGCGCTCGAGGAGGCGCTCGAGCGCATCGGCACCCAGTGGGAGGGCGCCTATCCGCCGCAGCCGCCGCTGGCGCTCTCGGCCTCGCGGCGCGTTTCGCTGGCCGGCGGCCAGGTCGCCGGCGTGGCCGGTCGGGTCAGCGTCGACATCGGGCCGTTCGCGGACTTCTCCCAGCTCGTCCGCTTCGAAGATGCCGCGAACGCGATCGGCGCCACCGGCGACATCTCGATCAAGCGCTTCTCGGGCGGCCGCGCCCGGATCGACGTCGCGTTGAGCGAGCCCGTCGACCTCCTCCGCGAGCTCGAGGAGAACTGCGACCTCGAGTTCAGGGTCCGCTCGCGGACCGGCGACGAGATCGTCCTCGACGTCGAGGACTGATCCGGGACCGGCCGCCGCGGCCGGCTAGAGCTTGCCCTCGATCGCGTAGCGCAGGATCGCGACGACCTGCTCGGGCTCGCGGGCGACGGCCAGGGCCGCCCGGTCGACCTCCTTCAGCGCGTGGTCGTGCTCGGGCGGGTGGAGGGTGATCAGCGGGGTGCCGAGGGCCGCGGCCTGACCGGCGTCGAAGGCCGCGTTCCACTGCTTGTACTGATCGCCGAAGCGGACGACGACCACGTCGGCCTCGCGCAGCAGCGTCCCGGTGCGGAGCGAGTTGACGCCGGCGCCCACGTGGTCGTGCCAGAACTTGTCGTCCTCGGGCCCGAGGATCGCGACGCCGCAGTCGTCGCTCGCGGGGTGATCGGTGACCGGGTGGGTGAGGACCACGGGCAGCCCCGCCGCCTCGACCCCGGCGGCGATCCGGTCGCGCCAGTCGGAGTGGATCTCGCCGGCGAGATAGACGATCCAGGTGCGCTGGGCCTCGGCGCTCACCGTTCGCTCAGCGCGCCGAGCCGAAGATCCGCAGCAGGAACAGGAAGAGGTTGATGAAGTCGAGGTAGAGGGAGAGGGCGCCGAGGATCGACGCCTTCTTCAGGGTCTCGGCGTCGGCGCCGCTCTCGCCGATCTGCTTGATCTTCTGCATGTCGTAGGCGGTCAGCGCGCAGAAGAGGACGACGCCGCCGAACGTCACGAACCAGTAGAGGACCGAGTTGGCCCAGAACATGTTCACGACCATGCCGATGATCAGGCCGATCAGCCCCATGAACAGGATCGAGCGCATGCCCGTGAGGTCGCGCTTGGTCACGTAGCCGTAGATCGCCATGCCGCCGAACATGCCGGCGGCGACGCCGAATGCGGAGGCGATCGAGGCGGTCGTGTAGGCCTCGAGGATCACCGAGAAGATGAACCCGTTCAGCGCCGCGTAGAGCGCGAACAGGAATACCGACACCGAGTAGCTCAGCTTGTTGATGCCGGCGGAGATGGTCACGACGAGCCCGAGCTGGGCGATGAACATGACCAGCCAGGCCCAGCTGTGGTCCTCGAACCAGCTGATCATGTCGCTGCTGGCGGCCACGTAGGCCGCGACTCCGGCCGTCAGCGCGAGGCCGAGGAACATCCAGCCGAACACCGACGTCAGGAACGACTGCCGCGCCAGCTGGACGTCGGCGCCCTGGATCTGCGTCGTCCCGTACTGCTCGTCCATTTCGAGTGAGCTCCCTCTCGTTCGACGCCCACCCAAACGGGGCGATCTCCAGTTGGAGGATACCTGCCGGGCGGCCGCTTCCCTGCCCGTGAAGGCGCCGGTCCGTCCGGCGCGGATGGGAACATACGTTCGTGATCGTCGGAACCACGAACCACAAGGGCGCGGTGGCCGAGCTGGCGATCGCGGCGAAGGCCGCAGCACTGGGAATTGGGGTTCTATGGCCGATGATCGAGCACGGGCGCTACGACCTTGCGCTCGAGCTCGGCGATCGCATCGCACGGGTGCAATGCAAGTGGGGTCGTCTCTGCGGTGACGTCGTCAAGGTCAACCTCGCCACCTCGAGGCACACGCCGCTCAACGGCTACGTGCGGGGCAAGTACGGAATCGACGAGATCGATGCGGTGGCGGTCTACTGCGGCGAGCTCGATCGTTGCTTCCTGATCCCGATCGAAGAGGCCGCCGGGCGCTCGGCCATTCACCTCCGGCTGACGCCGGCGCGAAACAACCAGCGAGCGGCGATAAACTTCGCCGCCGACTACGAGTTCTCTGGGGCTGTAGCTCAGTTGGCTAGAGCGCTGCCGTGGCACGGCAGAGGCCGCCGGTTCGAATCCGGCCAGCTCCATCTCACGCATCCCGACGTCGAGGCCGTCGGTGCCGACGAATTCGGCCGCGCCTACGCCCGCTTCCTCCAGCGCGCGGCTGCGGGCGAGTCCTTCCTCGTCACCCGTCGTGGGCGGCCGATGGCGCGGGTCTCGCCACCCGATCCCCCTTGCGGGAATCCGGACCAGGCTGTTTGATTGACGCCATGAGCAGCAGCTTCCGTCGTCTCGTTCCCGTCCTCGTCCTCGCCGCCGTCGCGGCTTTCGTCATCGCACCGGGCGCCGATGCGAAGCCCAAGGGCTTCAAGTTCGGCGTCACCGCCGCCGACGTGACCCCGCATTCGGCGATCTTCTGGGCCCGGGCAACCAGCCCCGGGAAGACGTACATCCAGCTCGAGAGGAACGGAAAGCTCGGCGGCTGCAGGCCGAACAAGCTGCCCAAGGGTCGCGGTGTGAAGGCGAAGCGGGAAAACGACCTGACGGTCCAGAAGCGCGTCGGCGGCCTCAAGGCCGACTCCGGCTACAACTACCGCTTCTGCACCAAGGGCGGGAACTACAGCGCCACCGGACGCTTCGTCACCGCACCCGGGAAGAACTCGAGCCGGCCGATCCGCTTTGCGCTCGCGGGCGATCAGGACGCCCGCCCGATCCCCGGTGAGAGCCAGCCCTACTGGAACGACTTCCAGGTCTGGGACCGGATCCGCCAGCAGCAGAACGACTTCAACGTGCTGATGGGCGACACGATCTACTCCGACACCGAGGTCCCCGGCTACACGCTCGAGGACGTCGCGCTGACGGTCAAGCAGAAGTGGACGGCCTACAAGACGAACTTGGAGATGAAGCCGTGGTGGAAGGCACGCAGCACCGCGGCCTACTACGCCCACTGGGACGACCACGAGTTCGTCAACGACTTCGCGCGCTCGGAGAACAGGTTCCCCTACAGCAACGACGGCGAGTTCCAGGGCGTCAACAAGATCAACGGCGAGAAGCTCTACAAGCGCGGCGTCAGGGCGTTCCGCGACTACAACCCGGTCGAGTACTCGAAGAAGACGGGCCTCTATCGCCACGAGCGCTGGGGCAAGAACCTCGAGGTCTTCTTCCTCGATGAGCGCTCGTTCCGTTCCTCGAGCGCCGACTACAACGGCGACTGCGACAACCCGGCCGGCAGCGGCGACCCCGACCTCGCCCCGACCGCCCCGCAGAGCACGCGAGACGTGTTCGCGGCGATCGCGCCGGCGCTCGCGAACCCGGTGTCGCAGGCGTGCCTCGACGCGATCAACGATCCCGACCGGACGATGCTCGGCAGCAAGCAGCTGAAGACGTTCAAGGAGGACATCAAGAAGTCGGACGCGACCTTCAAGGTGATCTTCAACGAGGTCCCGATCCAGCAGTTCTACGCGCTCCCCTACGACCGCTGGGAGGGCTACGCGGCCGAGCGCAAGGACCTGCTCCGGTTCCTCAAGAACAAGGTCGACAACGCCGTCTTCCTGACGACGGACGTCCACGCGAACATGGTCAACGACGCCCGGTTCAACACCCTCGGCGGGTCCGGCGTCAAGGACTCGGGCATCCTCGACATCACGACCGGCCCGGTCGCGACCGAGAGCTACTCGGGTGAGATCAGCGGATCGGTCGGCAACCCGGCCGCCGGCACCCTGGTCACGAGCCTGTTCCTGCAGCCGCAGCCACCGGCCGGAGTCGGCATGCAGTGCGCCTCGACCGACCAGTTCAGCTACGCCCAGGTCGAGGTGTCCAAGCAGCAGCTCACCGTCGATCTGCTCGACGACCAGGACCAGCCGGTCATGAACACCGGCGACTCCGAGACACCGGCGCCGCCCTGCTCGCAGGTGGTCGTCCCGGCCGAGTAGCCGCCGGCCTCCGGCCCGGGCGTACGATCGCCCGGTGCCGGCCGATCGCGACGAGAGCCTGCGCCGCCGCCGACTCGCGGCGCAGCGGCTCGTGCCCGAAACCGCGGCCGCCGACGCCGCCGACGCCGCCCGCGCCGTCCTCGGGATCCAGGCCCAGGACCTGCGGGCCGCCGGGCTCGCGGTCCGCGTCCGAGTGCCGGGCGCCGTGCCCTCCGATCTGGCGAGCACCGAGCTCGTCCGGACCTGGACGGTCCGCGGCACCGCTCACCTGCTCGCCGCTGATGACCTCCCCTGGATCGACGCCCTGACCGGGCCGCGGAATCGCCGTCGCTTCGACGCGCTGATGAAGAAGCGCAGCAACCTCGAGACCGCCGAGGCGATCCGGCCCGCCGCCCTCGACCTCCTCGCCGCCGGCCCGCTCACCCGGGCGGAGCTGCTCGAGCGGCTCGACGAGCGCGGCCTGCCGTCGCTCGGCCCGCACTCGGTCAACGTGCTGATTCCGTGGCTCACCTCTACCGGCGAGGTGATCGGGGCGGCCGACGGCTCCTTCCGGCTCGCCGACCCTCCCGCGGCCGTCGATCCTGACGAGGCGCTAGCGACGCTCGGTCGTCGCTATCTCGAGGGCTACGGCCCCGCCGGTCCCGAGGATCTCGCCCGCTGGTCGGGCCTGCCGATCACGCTCTGCCGGCGCGCCCTCGCGGACGTCCCGGGCGCCGAGGACGCGGGGGAGGGGTTGCTCGTGCCGGCGGGTGCGCCGGCGCCGGAACCGCCGCCCGCGTTGCTGCTCGGCGCCTTCGACACGTCGATGCTCGGCTGGCGCGATCGCGACCTGCTCGTGCGGCCCAGCCACGGCGATCGGCTGTTGCCGGGCGGGGGCGTCATCCGCGCGGTCGTGCTCGCCTCCGGCCGAGCCGCCGGCACCTGGAAGATCGAGGGTTCCGGCCGGCGGCGCCGGGTCGCGTTCGACTGGTTCGCCCGTCGGCCGCCTGCGAGCGCGCTGGCCGCGGAGATCGCCGCCGTCGGCGAGTGGCTCGGGCTCGAACTCGAGCCCGCCTCCTAGACTTGCGCATCCGATGAGCGCGATCAGCGGAAACGAAGCCGGCGACGCCGGGCACGCGGCCCGCTACGACGCCCGCGCGATCGAGGCGAAGTGGCAGGCCGTCTGGGCCGACGAGCGGACCTGGGAGGTGCCGAACCCGGGCGAGCCGGGGTTCGACCCCGACAAGCCGAAGGCCTACGTCCTGGTGATGCTGCCCTACCCATCGGGCGAGCCCCACGTCGGCCACCTCAAGGTCTATTCCGTCGGCGACGCGATCGCCCACTACCGGCGCCGCAACGGCTACGGGGTCCTGCAGCCGATGGGTTACGACTCCTTCGGCCTGCCGGCCGAGAACCACGCGATCCGGACCGGCGAGCACCCCCGGATCTCGACCGAGCGCTCGATCGCCAGCTTCCGCCGCCAGTTCGTCGACTGGGGCGTCTCGATCGACTGGAGTCGCGAGCTCTCGACCTCCTCGCCCGACTATTACCGCTGGACGCAGTGGATTTTCCTGCGCCTGTTCGAGGCCGGCCTCGCCTACCGGACCGACGCCGCGGTGCAGTGGTGCCCGAAGGACCAGACCGTCCTCGCCAACGAGCAGGTGATCGACGGCCGCTGCGAGCGCTGCGGCACCGAGGTCGTGCCGAAGAAGCTCGAGCAGTGGTACTTCCGGATCACCGACTACGCCGACCGTCTGCTCGCCGACTTCGACCGGCTCGAGTCCTGGCCCGAGCACGTCGTGACGATGCAGCGCAATTGGATCGGCCGCTCCGAGGGCGCCGAGGCGGTCTTCCGCTGCGAGGACCCCGAGCTCGACTTCCCCGTCTTCACCACCCGTCCCGACACGCTCTACGGCGCGACGTTCTTCGTGCTCGCCCCCGAGCACCCCGAGCTCGACCGGCTGATCGCGGGGACCGAGAACGAGGGCGAGGTTCGCGAGTACGTCGCCGCGGCGCTCCGGCAGACGACCGGCGAGCGCGGCGACGAGGACCGCGAGAAGACCGGCGTGCGCCTCGAGCGCACCGTCGTCAACCCGGTCAACGGCGAGTCGATCCCGATGTTCGTCGCCGATTACGTTCTGATGGAGTACGGAACCGGCGCGATCATGGCCGTCCCGGCCCACGACCAGCGCGACTTCGAGTTCGCCCGGAAGTTCGACCTGCCGATCCGTCAGGTCGTCGCTCCCGCCGACGGCGCCGAGGTTCCGGCCGACGAGGCGTTCGTCACCCAATCCGAGGACGTGCGGACCGTCAACTCGGGCGACCTCGACGGGCTGACGCCGGCCGACGCGAAGCGGAAGATCATCGACGAGCTCGAGGGGGAGGGGAGGGGAAAGCTCGCCGTCAACTACCGGCTCCGCGACTGGCTGCTCTCGCGGCAGCGCTACTGGGGCTGCCCGATCCCGATCGTGCACTGCCCGGAGTGCGGGGCGGTGCCGGTCCCCGACGACCAGCTCCCGGTCGAGCTTCCCGACATCGAGGACTACCGTCCGAAGGGCAAGAGCCCGCTCGCGACCGCGACCGACTGGGTCGAGACGTCCTGCCCGCGCTGCGGTGGCCCGGCCCGTCGCGAGACCGACACGATGGACACGTTCGTCGACTCCTCCTGGTATTTCCTCCGTTATCTCGACCCGCAGAACGCCGAGCTGCCGTTCGACGCCGGGATCGCCGACCACTGGATGCCGGTCGACCAGTACATCGGCGGCGTCGAGCACGCGATCCTCCACCTGATGTACGCGCGCTTCTTCACGAAGGCGCTCGCGGACGCGGGGCTGGTCGGCGTGCAGGAGCCGTTCGCGAACCTCTTCACCCAGGGGATGATCACCCGCGACGGCGCGAAGATGAGCAAGTCGAAGGGCAACGTCGTCGATCCCGCGGAGTACGTCACCCGCTACGGCGCCGACACCGCCCGCACCTACGTCTGCTTCATGGGTCCGCCCGACCGCGGCGGCGACTGGGTCGACGAGGGCGTCGACGGCGTCCAGCGTTTCCTCTCGCGCCTCTGGAGGCTCGCCGCCGAACTGCCCGCCTCCGGCGATGCCGAGGCGCCCTTCGACCGCGATTGGCAGCGGGGGACCGAGGGGCCGGTTCGCGAGCTGCTCGCGAAGGCGCACTGGGCGATCGACAAGGCGACCCGCGACTTCGAGCGCGACTTCCAGTTCAACACGGTGATCGCGGCCGTCATGGAGCTGGTCAACGACTCCTACCGGCTCCGCAGCGAGCTCGCCACCGGCGAGGACGGCACCCGAGCCCTGCGCTTCGCGGCGGCCACGGCCGGCTCGCTGATCTTCCCGTTCGCGCCGCATCTCGGCGCCGAGGTCTGGGAGATGATCGCCGGCGGCCGCGTCTGGGAGGTGCCGTGGCCGGTCGCCGACGAGGAGCTCCTGGCCAAGGACGTGATCACGCTCGTGGTCCAGGTCAACGGCAAGCTGCGCGACCGGATCGAGGTGCCCGCGGACGCCGGCGAGGAGCAGATCCTCGAGCTCGTCCGCGCGAGCGAGCGGGTCGATTCCTTCCTCGACGGCCGCAGCCCGATCAAGGAGATCGTCGTCCCGGGCCGGCTCGTGAATCTGGTCGTACGCTGAGCGGTTCGCGACCGCCGATGCAGGTGCGGCGCCGGATTTCGTCCCGGGTCTGGTAGAAAACCCGCTGATGCTCGTCAGGCGCCTCTCCGACGCCGCCGTCCAGGACTTCCACCGGCTCAGCTCGCACATCCTCATGGATGCGGGGGAGCTCGGCTCGCGGCACATGACCGTGACCTGGATCGAGGTACCACCGGACACCGAACAGGAGCTCCACTCCCACGAGGAGGCCGAGCAGGTCTACGTCGTCGTCCGCGGCGTCGCGGCACTCTCTGCCGCCGGCGACACCGAGGAGCTCGAGCCCGGCGACCTCGCCCTGATCCCGCCGGCCAGCGACCACGTGATCGCCAACCGCGGCACCGAGACGCTCGCCCTGGTCTCCGTCCAGTCGCCCGCCGTCTCCGTCGAGGAGACGATCGGCCGCCAGTCGGCGGCGACGGTCGGCTACGACAGCGACGACGACGAGTACTGAGCTTTCGGCTCACGCCGGGGCCCGGCGGCGGGTGGACTCGGGTTTGGCTGGTGAGGGGTGCGTGCCGGAGTCATCCCGGTGACGACCTGCACGTTGCTGACCAAAGTGGTCAGTAACTCGCAGTTCGACGGCCTAGCCAGCCGGTGAATGGCGTTTTGGTGCCCATAGCGGTCACCAAATCGCCATCGAGCCTCGGACTGACCGACCGCCTCCCGGCCACCTCCCTTCACAGCCAAACCACGCTCCGCCGGCCGGGGCGGCCTCGGCGCGAGCCCACACGCCCCCGAATCGTCACCGTCTCGCCACCTTCCTTGATGCTCCGCGACCCACGCGTGCGCCACGGGCGCAGACCATCCGGCGATGGGAGTGTCACGCCTCCAGATGGCCGTCTTCGCCGCGATCGGCGTCGCGGTGCTGCTGCTCGGGATCCGGGCCGTCCGCGAGCCGGGGACGGAGCCGCCCGGCGCCGGGGCGACCCTGGCGAGCGAGCCGGTCG
>JADFCZ010000061.1 GCA_018263295.1 Conexibacter sp. | reverse complement strand
CTCGGCGAGGCGGGCCACCCGCTCGGCCTCCGGCTCCTCCTCGCCGGGAGCGCGCAGCGTCAGGCTGCTCTCGCGGGAGCTGTAGATCGCGTCGGGCAGGTGCTCGCGGATGCGGGCGACGCGATCGGACTCGTACTCGAGCGGCTCGGCGACGATCCGGGCGCCGCGGAGCACGAGGCTGCGGGCGCCGTCGCGGCCGAGCTCGATCCGCGCCCGCTGGATCGCCAGCAACGCCTCGATCGGCTCCGGCGGCGGACCGAAGCGATCGCGCAGCTCGTCGTGGAGGGCGCGGAGCTCGCCCGGTGCCCGGGCGCCGGCGATCCGGCGATGGATGTCGATCTTGGCCGCCTCGTAGGGAACGTAGGAGGAGGGGACGAACGCGGAGACGTCGGTGTCGACCCGGACCTCCTCCTCCGTCCGCTCGCCGCCCCCAGCCGCCCGGAGCTCGGCGACCGCCTGGTCGAGCATCTCGACGTACAGCTCGAACCCGATCGCGGCGACGTGACCGGACTGCTCGGCGCCGAGCAGGTCGCCGGCCCCACGGAGCTCGAGGTCGCGCATCGCGATCCGGAAGCCGGACCCGAGCTCGGTGTGGTCGGCGAGCGTGGCCAGTCGCGCCGCCGCCTCGCGGGTGACCCCCTCCTCGGAGGGGTAGAGCATGTACGCGTAGGCGCGCTCGCGAGAACGGCCGACCCGGCCGCGGATCTGGTACGCCTGCGCGAGCCCGAGGTTGTCGGCGCGCTCGACGATCAACGTGTTGGCCGCCGGGACGTCGAGGCCCGACTCGATGATCGTCGTCGCGACGAGCACGTCCGCCTCACCGCGCAGGAACGCGAGCATCGTCGTCTCGAGCTCGCCCTCGTCGAGCTGCCCGTGCGCCTCGATGAAGCGTGCCTCGGGCACCAGCGCGCGGAGCCGCTCGGCGGTGTCGTGCAGGGTCTCGATCCGGTTGTGGAGGAAGAAGGCCTGCCCGTCGCGACGGGCCTCGCGACGCAGGGCCTCGCCGACGAGCTCCTCGTCGTAGGGGCCGACGTAGGTCCGGACCGGGCGGCGGCCCTCGGGCGGCGTCTCGATCACGGAGATGTCGCGGAGGCCGGCGAGGCTCATCTGCATCGTCCGCGGGATCGGCGTCGCCGACATCGCGAGAACATCGACCTTGAGCTTGAGCTGGCGCAGCAGCTCCTTCTGCTTGACGCCGAAGCGCTGCTCCTCGTCGATCACGAGGAGGCCGAGGTCGCGGGCGCGGACGTCGCGGGAGAGCAGCCGGTGGGTGCCAATGAGGATGTCGACCGATCCGTCGGCGAACCCGGCGAGTGCCTTCTTGACCTCGGCCGGCCTGCGCAGCCGCGACACCATCTCGATCTCGTAGGGGAAGTCGCGCAGCCGCTCGCCGAAGGTGCCGAAGTGCTGGGTGGCGAGGATGGTGGTCGGGACCAGGACCATCACCTGCTTGCTGTCGGCGAGCGCCTTCTGGGCGGCGCGGATCGCGACCTCGGTCTTGCCGTAGCCGACGTCGCCGCAGATCAGGCGGTCCATCGGCCGGTCCGACTCCATGTCCGCCTTGACCGCCTCGATCGCCTCGAGCTGATCGGCCGTTTCGCGAAACGGGAACGAGCGCTCGAGGCGCAGCTGCCACTCGCCGTCCGGCGAGAAGCTGTGGCCGCGGCGCGCCTGTCGCTCCGCGTAGAGGTTGATCAGCTCGCCCGCCAGCTCCCGGGCCGACCGGCGCGCCCGCGCCTTCATCTGGCTCCAGCGCTTGCCTCCGAGCTTCGAGAGCTCCGGATGCTCGCCGCCGACGTAGCGGGTGATCTTGGCGAGCTGCTCGGCCGGGACCAGGACCTTGTCGCCGTCGCGGTACTCGAGCTCGAGGTAGTCGCGGGTGATGCCGGCGACCGTCCGGGTGTCGAAGCCGGCGAACCGGGCGACGCCGTGGTCCTCGTGGACCACGTGCTCGCCGGCGGCGAGGTCTCCCAGCGAGGCGAGCCTGCCTCCGGTCGGGGCGGGCGCGGCGGCGCGGCGGCGGTGGACGAGACGGCGGAACGGGATCACCGCGAGCCGCAGCGAGGGCGAGACGAACCCGTCGGCGACCCGGGCCTCGGCGAACAGCACGGCCGGGTCGGAGGGAGGCGGCCCGTCCCCGAGCATCTTCGGCGTCAGCCGCTCGAGCGCGTAGCGGGCGCGCTCGGCTTCCCCGATGCGCTCGAAGGCGACGACCGTCGTGTAGCCGGATCGCGTCTGCTTCTCGAGCTCCGGCTCCGCCTCGGCGAGGCTGCGGGCGGCCGACACCGGGATCGACGCCCGGAAGGCGTCGCCGCCGGAGGCCGAGTCGGCCTCGCCGTCGCCCACGCCCGTCAGACAGAGCACCGCGCGGGCGCGGAGCGGGTCGCGCACCCGGACGTAGAGCCTGGCGACGTCCTCGTCGTGGATCGCGGCGCGGACGTCCGTGAGGTGGTCGTCGAGGGCGGCGTCGAGCTCGTCCGGGGCGGCGATCACGATCGCGGTGCGGTCATCGATCAGATCGAGGAAGGCGCCGAAGCGGTCGGTCGGCAGGAGCTCGGCGAGCGGCCGCTCGGCCCCCTCCCCCTCGCCGTCGGCGAGCGCCTCCTCGGCGAGCAGTCGGTGATCGGGGTCGATCTCGGCGGCGGGGTCGAGCTCGATCCGCTCGGCCTCGCCGAGCGAGCGCTGGGTGAAGGTCGAGAACCAGCGGATCGACTCGATCTCGTCTCCGAACAGCTCGATCCGGGCGGCCTGGTCGACGGTGGAGCCGAAGACGTCGAGGATGCCGCCGCGGACCGCGAACTGGCCGCGGTCCTCGACCTGCTCGACCCGCTCGTAGCCGCAGCCGGCGAGGAGCTCGGCGACGTCGCCGAGGTCGATCTCCTCTCCCTTCGTCAGCGCGAAGCCGGCCGGGCGGAGCGAGGCGTCCGGAACCGCCTCCGCGAGGGCGACGGCGCTGGCGACGACGACCGGCGGCTCGCCGTCGCCCTCGCCGACGAGCGCGTCGAGGGCGGCGATCCGGAGGCCGACCAGGTGCGGGGGCGGCGCCAGATGGGACTCGTAGCCGGTTCCGCGCGAGGGGTAGTAGCGGACGCGGCGGGGTGCGAGGTAGGCGCCGAGCTCGGTCGCGAGGTCGCGGGCGCCGCGGTCGTCGGCGGCGACGCAGAGCACCGGCCGGCCCTCCAGCCCGGGCTCGGCCTCGGCCAGGGCGGCGATCAGGAACGGGCGCAGGCCCGCCGAGACCGGCGCGGCGAGCTCGTCGCCGGGCTCGGCCTTCGCCACGCTCGCGGCCAGCGCCGCGAATGCGGCGTCGCCGTCGGCGGTCTCGAGGAGCGAGCGGAGCGACACCGGGTCGTCGGCCTCAGGCCCTGTAGCCCAGGCCCGGGCCCTCGCTCTGCCACTCGACCTGGCCCTCGCCCTCGGAGCGGGAGCGGTCCTCCACCCCGTCCCAGGCGTGGAGCATCTGCTTGATCCGGCTGACCGACTCGGGCGGGTGCTCGGAGATCTGGGTGGCGAGCTGGAGGGCGACCTCCTCGGTGCGCGGCGCCGGGGCCACCTTGTGGACGATGCCCCAGCGGAAGGCCTCGTCGACCGCGATCTCCTTCGACGTGAGCAGCAGGTACTTGGCGACCGACAGGCCGCAGAGCGTGACCAGCCGAGCCGGGCCGACCGGGACGCCGAGGCCGGCGCCGGGGAATCGGAGCCGCATGTTCGAGCCGCCGACGCGGAGGTCGCAGGAGACGGCGATCTCGGCACCGCCGCCGACGCACGCGCCGTGGCAGGCGGCGATCGTCGGGCGCGGGAAGCCGGTGAGCCCGTCATAGAGGTCGGCGAAGAGCTGCATCCGGCGGATCGCGCCCTCGCGGTCGAGGTCCTCGCGGACGTCGGCGCCTGCGGAGAAGCCCATGTGGTCGGTCGAAGAGAGCACGAGCACGCGCAGGTCCTCGTCGGCGCGCGCCGCCTCAATGTGGCCGAGGAGCTCCTCGAGCATCTGCGTGTTGATCGCGTTGCGCGCCGCCGGGCGGTCGAGCCGGAGCAGGCCGACGCCGTTGCCGTCGCGCTCGTAGGTGGTCAGCAGGTCGTCCATCTCAGTCCTCGCTGGTGTCGGTTTCGGTGGCAATCTCATCGATCAGCCGCTCGGTCTCCT
Source organism: Conexibacter sp. (assembly GCA_018263295.1). Classification (GTDB taxonomy): domain Bacteria; phylum Actinomycetota; class Thermoleophilia; order Solirubrobacterales; family 70-9; genus RHKX01. The sequence continues at coordinate 28,408 of JADFCZ010000061.1, read as the reverse complement.
CAGCGGCGGCGGCGAACAGCGCCGCGACCTCGTCACGGCCCTCGGCGAAGCGGCCGAGGACGTGCCTGGAGACGATCTCGGGGTCGGTCGAGTCGGGTCGTCCGACACCGATCCTGACACGCCGGAAGTCGCGGCTGCCGAGGCCGCGCTCGAGGCTCTTCAGGCCGTTGTGCCCGGCGACGCCGCCGCCGAGCTTGGTCCGGACCTCGCCGAAGGGCAGGTCGATCTCGTCGTGGAGCGCGATCACGCGGTCGAGCGGCACGCCAAAGGAGCCGCGCGCCGGCCCGGCGGAGTTGCCGGACTCGTTCATGAAGGTCTGCGGGAGCAGGATCGCGACTCGGGGGCCACCCGGGCGGATCCGGCCGCTGGTCACGAGCCCGCCGAAGCGCTTCTTGGCGCGGGGGAGCTCCCAGCGGGCGCTGAGCGCGTCGGCGACCTCGAAGCCGGCGTTGTGCCGGGTCGCCGCGTAGCGGCTGCCGGGGTTGCCGAGCCCGACGATCAGGAAGTCGGCGGAACCGGAGTCGGAGCCGCCGGAGCCGCCGCGGCGGCCGAACCGGGGCACCGGCCGCTAGTCCTCGGAGCCCGAGTCGCCCTCGTCGCCGCCGCTGTCCTCGGCGGCGGTCTCCTCGGCCTCGCCCTCGCCCTCGCCGACGACCTCGGTCTCCTCTTCGACCTCGGGCTCTTCCTCGACCACACGGGGCGGGTTGAGCGTCGCGATCGTGATCTCCTCGGGCGCGTCGGCGACGAACTTGACGCCCTCGGGCGGCGTGACCGTGTCGAGCTGGATCGTGTCGCCGATGACCATCGCCGAGACGTCGACGGTGATCCCCTCGTCGGGGATGTCGGTAGGCAGCGCCTCGATCGTGATCTCGCGGGTGACGTGCTCGAGGATGCCGCCCTCCTTGACGCCGGGAGCGTCCTCGGTGCCCTCGAGCTCGATCGCGATGTCGGCCTGGATCTCCTGCTTGAGGTCGACCTGCTGGCAGTCGAGGTGCATGAGATCGCCGCGGACCGGATGGCGCTGCTCCTCCTTGACGACGACCGGGACCTTGCCCGCGCCCTCGATCTCGAGGTCGAACAGGGCGTGGCCCTCGTTGATGAACAGCGAGAGCGTGTGGGCGTCGGCCTGGAACGGGCGGGCCTCGTCGCCGCCGGTGTAGACGACGCCGGGCACGAGGCCGTCACGGCGCAGCCGCCGCGCGGTGCGCGAGCCGAACTCCGAGCGCTCGGAAACCTTGAAAGTGGGACGGGAAGTGGCCATCGGGCAGGGCAGGATAGAGAGTTCGGGCGTTCGGCGTGCGAGCGCCGCGAGCGCTACCCGGAGCGCTGCTGGAGAAGGCGAGGATCGTTGGAGACGATGCCCGTGACGCCGATGTCGCGGAGCCGGGCGACGCTCTCGGCGTCGTCGACGGTCCAGGCGATCAGCTCGATCCCGAGGTCGCGGGCGACTTCCGCCAGGCGGGGGCTCGCGACGCGATGGAAGACCCAGATCGCCGACGCGCCGATCTCAGGCGCCCGGCGGCGGGCGTGGGCGGGGAAGCGGCGGCGCATCAGCTCGAGGGCGGTGAGGACGGCCGGCGCGGCGAGCGGCTTGCGGTCCCAGGGCCGGGTCACCAGCGGGTAGGTCCACCCGAGGCGCAGCCGCGGCTCGAGGATGGCGATCCGCTCGAGGCTCTCGACGTACATGGTCGAGACCATGGCCCGGTCGACCAGCTCGCGCTCCTGTAGCGCCCGGACGAGCTCGTCCTCGCGGCCGCGGAGCTTCAGGTCGCAGTCGATCTCGACGCGATCGAGCGGCGGGCGTGTGAACGCGTCGAGCGCGTCGCCTAGGGTCAGGGCCGGTCGCGAGGCCGCGTCGTGCCAGTCGTGGGCGATGACCAGCGGCGAGCGCCGCTCCGCCGGCAGCCCGGGGGCGCCGTCGCGGAGGCGGAGGACGTCGAACTCGACCATGTCGACGCCGATCTCGACCGCACGCTCGAAGCTGGGGATCGTGTTGCCCTCGACGAGGTCGGCGGCACCCTTGTGCCCGACCCTGCGGATGGAGGATGAGCCCGCCGAGGAGGCGTTCACCGGCGCTCGCGCCGGCGCGGCGGCGGTTCGCCCCCGCTGGGCGGCTCGTCGTCGAGCGCGAGCTGCTCCGGCGGCGTCCGGCCGCCCGGAGCCGGGCCGAGGCGCTCCAGCCGCTCGGTGACGAGCAGGCGGAGGATCGCTCCCGCGGCGGCGAGCAGGCCGGCCGCGGTGAGGCCGCCGCCGAGCGCGCCGAGCGCCGCGACGCCGCGTCCCTGCTTCTCGAGGTCCTCGAGCAGCGGGGCCGAGTTCTCGGAGCCGGCGATCACGATCGCTGCGACCACGGAGAGCAGCAGGACGATCCCGGCGATCCAGGTGAGGCTCCGCGCGAGCAGCTCGTACCACTCGAGGGTTGCCCGGTTCATGGGCCGAACACTATCCGGGCGGGTCCTCGGGGTCGGGAGTCCGCGCGAGGTCGAGGATCGCGACGAGGAACCCGACGATCGCGACGACCGCGATCACCCGGAAGGTCGTCTGGACGCCGTGGGCGAACGAATCGGCGACGAGCCGGTTGATCTCGGCGGCCACGCGGGCCGGCAGCTCGGCGAGGGCGTCGGCCGCGGCATCGGTTCCGGCGAGGGTCCCGTGCAGGACCGCCTGCTCGTGGCCGGTCAGCGCGAAGCCGGTCTCGTCGCTGACGAGATCGCCGAGCTGGCTCTCCGACGAGCTGGTGAAGATCGCCGTCGAGACGCCGAGCCCGACCGCCCCGCCGGCGATCTGGAACATGTAGACGAGGCCGCCGGCGAGGCTGCTCCGGGCGGCGTCGAGCGCGGTGACCGCCGCCGTCGTCACCGACGGGTAGAAGAGCCCGCAGCCGATCCCGATCGCGAGCAGGCCCGGGGCGACGTCGGTGAAGCCGGCGTCGGGGCCGATCAGGATCGCGAGCAGGACCGAGCCGAGGGCGATCATCCCGGTCCCGGTGCCGACCACGACCCGCATCCCGACCTTGTTGTAGAGCGGTCCGGCGATGAACGACGTGATCGCGAAGGCCGCCAGCATCGGCAGCATCCCGAGGCCGGCCTCGACCGTCGAGTAGTCGAGGATCTTCTCGAAGAACTGGGGCACGTAGAGGACGGCGGAGAAGAAGACGGCCGACAGGGTCAGCACCGTCAGGCAGGCGGCGCGGAACCGGCGGTTGGCGATCACGTCGGGCGGGATCAGGGCCCGCTCCCCGGCTCGCCGCTCGATCACGGCGAACGTGACCATCAGGACGATCGAGAGGACGAGCATCGCGACCACGCGGGCGTCGGTCCAGCCCCAGTCGACGGCCTGATCGAGAGCGAGGAGCAGGAGCACCAGCGCGGCCGAGATCGTCGCCATCCCGGCGTAGTCGATCCGCTCGTCCGCGAGCTCCTGCGGCTGGTGCACCTTGCGCCAGGTCACGAACATCGCGAAGAGGGCGATCGGGACGTTGAGGACGAAGATCCAGCGCCAACTCAGGGCCTCGGTGAGGACCCCGCCGATCAGCGGACCGATCGCGTTGCCGATGCCGGCGACGCCGAGGATCAGCCCGCCCGCGAGGCCGGCCTTCGACTCCGGCAGCGCCGCGAAGGTCATGCCGAGGATCGCCGGCCACATCAGTGCGCCGCCCACCCCCATGCCGATCCGCGCAGCGATCAGGACGCCGAGATCGGGCGCGGCGGCCCCGACCGCCGAGAAGGCGGCGAACAGGATCGAGCCGATGAAGAAGACCCGCCGACGGCCGAACATGTCGGCGATCCGCCCGCCCGAGACGATCGCCATGCCGAAGACGAGGGCGTAGGCGTTGATGACCCACTGGACGCTGCCGACGTCGACGTCGAGATCGCCCTCGATGGCCGGCAGCGCGACGTTGAGGGCGGTGAAATCGTTGGCGATGACGAAGACGCCGAGCCCCATCGCGACGAGGGCCATGAACGTCCCCGGAGCCAGCTTGTCGTCGCCGCCGGGCGAGTCGTCGTCTGTCGCGGTGCCTCCCTGCACGGCCGGAAACCTATCGGCGCCGGCGGCGCCGGCGGGCTCATTCGGGTCGCGCTGAGGAGGATCAAGCCCGCATACGGGACGAAATGCACGTCAGCGACAGATCGGAGCGCCCAACGGCGAGTTCCCGGGCGTGGCTCGGCCCGTTCACCCGCAGGAGAGGCGGCGCTCAAGATCCGGCAGCCCGAAGGGATGCCGTGGTTACGGCGCCGCCGGAGCACGGCAGCCGACCGCGGAAGCGGACGCGAAGCGGAGCATTCCGCGGCGGTTATCTAGAACAGTTGGTTTTCGCCGGCGAAGATCTCGGAGACCGAGTCGTCGGTGAAGATCCGCCGGATCGAGTCGGCGAGCGTCTGCGCCGTCGAGAGGACGGTGATGTTGTCGGGGGCTCCCTCGCGGAGCGGGATCGTGTCGGTGACGACGATCCGCTCGATCCGGGACTCCTCGTAGGCGAGGCGCTCGAAGGCGGGGCCGGAGAAGACGCCGTGGGTGGCGCAGGCGATGACGCGGGCGGCGCCCTCGTCGAGCACCGTCTTGGCGGCGGCGCAGAGGGTGCCGGCGGTGTCGATCATGTCGTCGACCAGGACCGCGGTCTTGCCCTTCACGTCGCCGACGACGTAGCCGATCTCGGCGACCTGCTGGGCGGGCCGCTCCTTTTCCATGACGGCCCAGTGGGTGCCGACCTTGCGGGCGAAGTTGCGGGCGACCTTGACGCGGCCGGCGTCGGGGCTGACGATCACCAGCTCCTCGTCGAAGTGCTGGTCGATGAACCACTGGGTGAGCATCGGCATCGCGGTCATGTGGTCGACGGGGACCTCGAAGAAGCCCTGGACCTGGCCGGCGTGGAGATCCATGGTGAGGACGCGGTCGGTGCCGACCGCCTCGAGCGCCTTGGCGACGACTCGGGCGGAGATCGGCTCGCGCGGCAGCGACTTCTTGTCCTGGCGGGCGTAGCCGTACCAGGGCATGACGGCGATGATCCGGTGCGCGGAGGCGCCCTGCGCGGCGTCGATCATGCAGAGCAGCTCCATCAGCGCGTCGTTCGGCGTCATCCCGGCGGCCTCGTTGGCCGCGGTCGACTGGACGATGAAGACGTCGGCGCCGCGGATCGACTCCTGGTAGCGGCAGTAGACCTCGCCGTTGGAGAAGGTCCGGAGGTCGGCCTGGCCGAGGTCGACGTCGAGCTGGCCGGCGATCTTCGCAGCGAGGCTGCCGGAGGCGCGGCCGCCGAACACCATCAGGCGCTTGCGGTAGTCCTGGCCGATCGAGCTGACCGGGCGCGGCGAGGGATCGTCCATGTCCGAAGGAGGGTGTTCCAGGGTCATCGTCTTGGCCGTACCGCTCACTTGTCTTCGTGTTCCTTGGCTTTCCGCTCGGCGTAACCCTCGATGTTGGTCTGCCGCGCTCGCGCGATTCCGAGAGCTCCCGGGGGGACGTCCTCGTCGATCACCGAACCGGCGCCAGTGTAGGCGGAATCGCCGATTTCGACGGGGGCAACGAGTGTCGTGTCGACGCTCGTTCTCGCACCGTGCCCGATCTTTGTCCTGTTCTTGACGTAGCCGTCGTAGTTGGCGGTGATCGTCGCGGCGCCGAGGTTGGTCCCGTCGCCGACGTCGGCGTCGCCGATGTAGGACAGGTGCGGCACCTTCGTGCCCGCCCCGATCCGCGAGTTCTTGATCTCGACGAACGTCCCCGCCTTCGCTCCCTCCGCGAGCTCGGCCTTCGGTCGCAGGTAGGCGAACGGGCCGACGTTGCAGCGGTCGCCGACGGCGCACTCGACGAGGTAGGAATGGGGCACGTGGACATCGGCGCCGATCGCCGCGTCGATCATCGTCGTGTGCGGGCCGACGACGGAGCCCGTCCCGACCCGGGAGGTGCCGATCAGCGAGCAGCCGGGCTCGATCCGGGTGTCGGGCTCGATCTCGACGTCGACGTCGATCCAGGTCGAGGCGGGGTCGACGATCGTCACCCCCGCGAGCATGTGGCGCTCGAGGATCTGGCGGCGGGCCTCGGCCTCGATCACGGCCAGGTCGACCCGCGAATTGACGCCGAGGATCACGTTCGGGTCGTCGGAGACGTGGGCTGCGACGTGCCCGCCCGCGGCCTTCAGCAGCGGCAGGACGTCGGGCAGGTAGTACTCGCCCTGGGCGTTGTCGTTGGACAGGTCCGTCAGGACGGCCGCCACGGCGGCGCCGTCGAACGCGTAGATGCCGGAGTTGATCTCGCCGATCTCGAGCTCCTCGGCGGTCGCGTCGCCGGCCCCGCCCTTCGCCTCGACGATCCGCTCGACCTCGGAGCCGTCGGCGCTGCGGACGACCCGGCCGTAGGTGCCGGCGTCGTCGAGCACCGCCGTGACGACGGTGGCCGCCGCGCCGCTGCCGGCATGGGTGGCGAGGAGGTCGGCGATCAGCTCCGCCGACACCAGCGGCACGTCGCCGCTGAGGACGACCACCGTCTCCGACTCGGCCACGACCTCGGCCGCCGCCCGCAGGGCCCCGCCGGTGCCGTTCGCCTCCGGCTGGGGAATCGCCTCGACCCCGTCGGCCAGCGCACCGGAGATGTCGCGGTCCGGCGAGACGATCACGCCGATCCGGCCGGCGCCGGCCTCCTTCGCCGCGGCGATCGGCCACGCGACGAGCGCGCGGCCGCAGACCGGGTGAAGCACCTTCGGCACCGCGGACTTCATCCGGGTGCCCTGACCGGCGGCCATGATCAGGACCGTTGGAGCGCTCACTCGCGCATCGTATTCGCGAGCGGGCCGATCGGCTGAGCCGGACCCCTATCCGGGCGGCGGCGTGCCGTCTCCGCCGGCGTCAGCCTGGCGCTCGTAAGCGCGAATCCATTTGCGGACCGCGTTGTCGGAGACGCCGTACTTGCGGCCGACGGCGAGGTAGCTCGTGGCCTCGATCTCAGCCATCAGCTGTTCGTACGGGGGACGATCGACCTTCCTCGCACCCGGGCGGGGGCGACCGCTTCGATCCCAACGGCAACCGCAATACGCCGAGCAGTACCTCTGCCGATAATCCTTCGGCAGGAACTGCTTCTGACAACGGAGGCAACGCCGCGGCTCTCGCGTCAGACGGTTCTTGCGGCCGCAATGTGTCTCAAGAGTAGCCGCGCAATTGGGGCAGACGATTCGCAGGTTCTCGAGCCGATGATCGTCCCTAACACCGTTGACATGGTCGAGAACGAGCGACATCCGTCGCCCCATCCAGATCTCACCTTGCCCGCAGATCTCGCAACGCCGCTCCTTCAAGCCCTCTGAGTACAGCCGCCGCTTCAGGTTCTTTCTGCTGTAGCGCGAGCCCTCGGTCATCACTTCCGCGAGCGGGACGACCGGCCGCCCGCGCAGCGCTTCTCGCCGTGCCGCGGCCGGATCGAAATGGGTCGTGTCGATCCCCCACTCCTCGACGTAACGCCGGAATGTCAGCCGGTTATTGCCACTGGGGCACATTCCGAGGTTCCTGAGCGCTTCGGCAACGCTTCGAGCCCGGCCGACTGCGGCTCTGAGTTCTTCCTCGCCGTACCGTGGACCCTGCACAAACGTATGTTCGCACGAGCGTCGGACGACCCAAACCGGTCGAGGCGATCTTTCCGAGCGGACTATCGTTCGGCGAACATCGCTCCGGGGTGGTGTAGCTGGCTAGTCACACTCGGCTTTGGACCGAGAGGCGGTGGGTTCGAATCCTCCCCCCGGAATCCCACGGCCGTCGCTACTCCCGCTTGCGGCCGCTCTTCTCGCCCTTCGCCCTGGCCTCCTTCGCCGGGCCGCCGGGCGGCTGGATGCCGAGCACGCGCATCGCCTTCAGCCCGAGGCCGATCTTCTCGCGGCCCTCGGTCGAGCTGAGGTCGTGTCCGCAGAGCTCGCGGACGCGCTCGAGCCGGTAGCGGACGGTGTGGCGGTGGGTGAAGAGCGTCTCGGCGGTCGGGGTGACGTTGCCGTCGTTGTCGAGGTAGGCCTCGACGGTGGCGACGAGCTCGGTCTCGTACTGGTCGTCGTAGGCGGCGAGCGGGGCGACGGTCTCGTCGAAGAAGCGCTCGAGCTCGGCCGGGTCCTCGCTCATGGCGGGGAGCAGCAGCCGGTAGGAGCCCGTCTCCTCGAAGGCCAGCGGCGAGCGGTCCTCCGACTCGGCGACGTTGGCGGCCATCAACGCCTCCTTGCCGGCGCGGTAGACCTGGGAGGCGTCCTCGGCGTGGCGGCTGTAGCCGACGGTCACCGAGAAGCCGGAGAGCGAGCGCCTGAGCTCGTCCTCGATCGCCTTCGCGGCGCGCTCGATCGGCGCGTCGTCGGGGGCGGGAAGGAGCATCGCCACCTCTCCCCCCTCCTCGCTCGTCGTCGCCGCGAGTGCCCCGCTGCTGCCCGAGCGGACGGCGCGGAGAACGAGCGTGAGGACGCGCGCCCGCCACTCGCCGGTCTGGGTCGAGTGCGGCGTCGCCCGGGCGATGACGACGCCGGCGCCGGCCGCGAGGTCGCTGCCGAGCTCGGCGGCGCGCGAGGCGATCTCGCCGGGATCGGAGAGCCGGCGCTCGAGGACCGATCGGAGGAAGTCGCCGGCCGCCTCGTCGCTCGCCCATTCGGGCGAGCGGGCGCGCTCGACCTCGAGCCCGAGCAGAGTGGTCACCATCCGCAGGCCGGGCGGCGTCCCCTCCGCCCCGCCGCGGCGGCGGTAGCGGAGCTCGCCGACGGCGACGTCGGCCACCCGGAGCTCGGCGGTGCTGACGTCGGCCGCGGACGCGATCAGTTTCTCCTCCTCGGCGCCGGAGGCCGCGGCGACCGCCAGCACGGCGCTCGAGCGGTCGATCAGCGCCAGGCTGGCGTCGAGTGCCGCGGCTGCGGCCCGGGCGACGGCGGGAAGCCCGGCTCCCGACTCGATCGCCTCCGAGAGTGCCTCGAGCGAGCCCGTCGAATCGCCCCCCGCCGGCGATGCGGAGTCGGCATCAGGACGCCGGGACGGCGAATCTGTCGTCTTCGAAGCCACGGAAGCACTGATAGTACGGCGGCTCCGGCGCTCCACCGGCCTCCGCAAGCGGCTCCGGACGGCGGGTTCTCAGCCGCCCTCAGCCGAACAGGGTCGTGAGATCGTCCCAGTAGTAGACGATCGCGACGCCGATGGCGAGGCCCAGGCCGACCAGCGCCAGGAGCACGATCAGCGACAGCGCGGCGGCCGTCGCCTTCTCCCAGCCGCGGGAGAACGACCCGATCGCGGGCACGAGGATCAGCGTCGTGAACGCGATCAGGGTGATCAGCCCCGCGCCGGCGAAGATCATCACCTCAGCGGACATTGCGCCCATTCTGCCGCAAGTGGACGACGATCACGGCGACCGCCGAGAGCAGCGCGAAGATCGCAGCGCCGAGCGCCCAGCCGCCGCTGACGTCACTCATCCAGTGGACGCCCAGGTAGACGCGGCTGAGCCCGATCGCAGCGGTGAGCAGGACCCCGGCGACGACGAGCGCCGTGCCGCGGCTCATCCCCGGGCGGACCTTGATCGCGATCGTGATCGCGATCCACGTGTAGATGACCGCGTGGGACGCATGCCCGCTCGGGTACGAGAAGCCCTCGGTGTCGACGAGCCCGTCCGGGGGCCGCGGCCGGGCGACCGCCTCCTTGATCAGGTCGGTCCCCCAGAGGATCGCGATCGTCCCCAGCACGAGGACGACGAGCTCCGCCCAGGCGCGCCGAGCCGCGAGCCAGACCGCCGTCACGGCGGTGGCGAAGGTGACCGCCTCCCACGAGCCGAGAGCCGTCAGCACCTTGGCGATGGACGTCAGCCAGTCGGCCCGCAGATTGGAGACGAAGTCGGCCGCGGTCGTGTCGCCCGTCGTCGGCCCCGGCGAGCCGTCGACGACGAGCGCGTAACCGATCGCGACGTAGCTGCCCACCGCGAGCGCTGCCAGCGCGGTCGTGAACTCGAGGCCGAGCCCCCCGGGTGTCAGCCGGGCGAGGAGGAAACGCGCCTGCGGCCGCAGACGGCGCCCCAGCGCCAGCAGGTTGCGCAGGACCGGCCGCTCCTCCATCCCGCTCGCCAGCCGCTTGCGGTTCGCCTCGACCTTGAGCCAGCGGTAGGCGACGATCCCGCCGACGATCGCCGCGACGATCGCCGCGAAGGCGAGCAGCGCGTGCTCGGAGTTGGCGAGGACCGCGTCGATGTTCTTCGAGGCGAAGTAGCCGAGCAGCGTGAACAGCGTCGCCCACATGCCCGTGCCGAGGACGCTGTAGGGCGCGAGCTGCCGGTACGGCATCCGCGAGCTGCCGGCGACGAACGGCGCCAGGGCCCGGACGAGCCCGATGAACCGCCCGATCAGGATCGTCTTGCCGCCGTGGCTCGCGAAGTAGTCCTCGACCTGCTTGAAGCGCTCCGGCGTGATCCGCAGCCGCGGGCCGTGCCGCATCACCCAGTCGCGCCCGAGCCGCTCGCCGAGGAAGAAGCTGCAGGTGTCGCCGAGGAAGGCGCAGAGCCAGACGATGCCGATCGTCAGCACGACCGAGGTCGCGCCCTGGCCGGCGACGGCGCCGGCGAGCACGACGACCGTCTCGCCCGGCGCGACGAGCCCGACGAACGCGCCGGTCTCGAGGAAGGCGAGGATGCCGACGATCAGATACGTCCACGAGCCCAGCGATCCGGAGACGTCCTCGAGCAGGTCCTGGGCGTCGACGTCGGGGAGCGCCCGCTTGATCAGCTGGTAGGCGACGACGATCGCGACCACGACCGCGACGATCTTGAGCCAGTCCTTGCGCTTGCGCGGCAGCTCCATCAGATCCCCTGGACCGAGCTGGCGACGATCGACTCGTGCCCTTCGGCGCGCAGCTCGGTCGCGGCGGCGACCGCCTCGTCCCTCCCCTCGAACAGCCCGACCGCGGTCGGCCCGGAGCCGGTGACGATCGCGACCGGCGCGCCGACCTCCGCGAGGAGGCCGAGCGCCAGGCTGATCGACGGCCGCAGCGAGAGCGCCGCCGGCGCGAGATCGTTGACCAGCAGCTCGGTGTACTCGAGCGGGTGCGCGCCCGGGCTCGCGGCGGCGATCAGCGCCCGGCGCGCCTCGGCGATCCCGTCGCCGCTCCGGGTCGTGCCGAGCCGGTCGGCCTCGGCGTAGACGGCGGGCGTCGACAACCCCTCGGGATCCGGGATCAGGACCGCGGCGAAGGGATGCGGCGCGGGCAGCGGCTCGACCAGCTCGCCGGCGCCGCCGACGAGGCAGAACGACGGCTCGAGCTGCGAGCTGACATCGGCCCCGAGGCCGCGGGCGATTGCGGCCAGCCGCTCGTCGGGAATGTCGCCGCGGGCGAGGCGGAGCACGGCCGCCGCGTCGGCGCTGCCGCCGCCGAGGCCGGCGGCGACGGGGATCACCTTCTCGACCTCGATCCTGATCGGATCGTGCTCCCAGCCGGCCTCGCGCAATTCCCGCAGGGCGCGAGCGGTCAGGTCTGGGCCCTCGATGCCCGCAACCACGACCTCGTCGCGATCGGCGGCCGAGACGACGACGCGATCGGCGAGCGAGAGCGGAACGAACAGCGAGCTGAGCTCGTGAAGCCCGTCGCCGCGGACCGGCCCGACGAAGAGGCAGAGGTTCAGCTTCGCCGGCGCGAAGATCTCGAACGCCTTGCTCATGCGAGCTCCTCCGCCAGCGCGAGGTGCTGGGCCGGGGTCAGCATCTCGGCCCGGATCCCCTCCGGCAGCCCCTGCCGCGCGAGCGCTTCGCGACCGCGGTGCCGAATCTCGCGCGACCGCGGGCGCGGCGCCGGCAGGCCCGCGCGTTCGGCCTCCTGTTCGCGACGGCGAACCGCCAGCTCGAGTGAGCGCGGCATCGCCTTCCGCCGGTGGGCGAAGGCATCGCGGATCAGCTGCGCGAGCTGCGGATCCACCGCCGGCGCCCGGCGCGTCAGCGACAGCACGGCGGAGTCGACCCGCGGCCGCGGGTTGAACACCGCCGGGTCGACCGTGCGCAGCATCTTCACGTCGCAGCTGAGCTGGACGACAACGCTGGGCGAGCCGTAGGAGCGCGACCCCGGCCGGGCGCGGAGGCGCTCGGCGATCTCGCGCTGGACCATCACGGTCCAGCGACCGAGCGATGGCAGCTCGGCGATCGTGCGGAGGATCAGGGGAGTGGCCACCGAGTAGGGAAGGTTGGCGACCATCGCGGTCGGAGCGGGGTCGAGCGCCGCGAGGTCGGCCTTCATCGCGTCTTCCCAGACGATCTCGACCCCGGGATGCGCGGCGGCGACGCGCTCCAGCGGTTCCCGCAGGCCGGTGTCGATCTCGATCAGGTGGACCTTCGCCGCGCGTTCGGCGAGCCGCTCGGTCAGCACTCCCTCGCCGCCTCCGACCTCGAGCACGACGTCGGAGGGGTCCAGTGCCGCGTCGGCGACGATCGCCTCGAGCAGATTGGGATCGGCGAGGAAGTTCTGCCCTAGCCGGACCAACCGAACAGCCTCGCCGCGTTCTCGGAGACGATCGCATCGAGCTGCTCGTAGCCGATCCCCCGTGCCTCCGCCACCACCTCGGCGGTGTGGGTGACGTTGGCCGGCCGGTTCGGCTTCCCCCGGACGACCTGCGGCGCCAGGTAGGGGCTGTCGGTCTCGACCAGCAACTGGCGCTCGGGGATCAGGGTCGCCGCGACGCGCAGCTCCTCCGACTTCGGGTAGGTGACGTTGCCGGCGAACGAGACGTGCCAGCCGCGACCGGCGGCCTCCTCCGCCCGCTCCGGCGTCGCCGAGAAGCAGTGGAGGATGACCTCGACGCCGTCGGCCTCGGCGGTGAGCAACTCGAAACAGTCGGCGACGGCGCGCCCGGCCCCCGGGCCGCTCGAGTCACGGACGTGGATGACCAGCGGCAGCTGCGTCCGCCGCGCGATCCCGATCTGGGCCTCGAAAGCGAGGACCTGGGACTCCTCCGACGCCGAGTCGCGGTAGTAGTCGAGCCCGGTCTCCCCGATCGCCCGGACGGCGTCGTCGGTCGCCAGCTCCTCGATCGCGGCGGCGGCCTCGGCATCGAAGCCCTCGGCCGAGTTCGGATGCCGGCCGACGGCGGCGAAGACGCCCTCGAACTCGTGCGCGGCGCGAACCGCCTCACGGTTCGATTCCTCGTCGATCCCGACGGTGAGGATGCGGGTCACGCCGACCCGCCGGGCCTCGGCGACCAGCTCGGCCTCGTCGGCGCGGGCGAGCCCGAGGTGTGCGTGGCTGTCGATCACGCGATCAGTCTATGAGCCGCCGACGCGCAGTCGAGCAGCCCGGAGGGCTGCGAGTCGCGCGGTCAACTGAGTTTCGGGAACAGCGGCGCGATGCGTTCGACACTCTGCCCGCCGCCGCGCGAGCCGAACGCCGCCAGCTCGCGCGAATCCTCGGCGAGCGCGGCGAGGAGCACGTCGGAGGACCTCGGGACGTAGGGATGGAGCAGCAGCGTCACGACCCGCAGCCCCTCGGCGAGGTTGTAGAGCACCCGGTCGAGCTCGGCGCCGTCGTCGGCCTTGGCCAGCTCCCAGGGCTTGCGCTCCTCGACGTAGCGATTGAGCCGCCGGACCGCGCCCCAGCAGACCTCGAGCGCCCGGGTGATCTCGGTCCGGTCGAGGAGGCCGGTGACGAGCACCTCGATCCCGCCGAGCCCGCCCTCGCCGTCGGCGAGGTCCGGATCCACCTCGGCGCCCTCGGGGACGACGCCGTCGCGGTAGCGGTCGATCATCGCCAGCACCCGGCTCGCGAGGTTGCCGAAGTCGTTGGCGAGCTCGGTCTCGTACCTCGCCTCGAAACCGGCGGTCGAGATCGACCCGTCCTGGCCGAAGCTGACCTCGCGGAAGCAGTAGAAGCGGAGCGCGTCGGAGCCGAACTTGTCGATCGCCTCGAAAGGGTCGAGGACGTTGCCGAGCGACTTCGACATCTTCTTCTCGCCCATCAGCAGGTAGCCGTGGACGTACATCCGCTTCGGCAGCTCGATCCCCGCGGCCAACAGCAGCGCCGGCCAGTAGATGGAGTGGAACTTGAGGATGTCCTTCGCCATCACGTGGAGGTTCGCCGGCCAGTAGCGATCCGTGAGGTCCTCGCCGGGACGCGCGAACGAGAGCGCCGTGTAGTAGTTGAGAAGCGCGTCGAACCAGACGTACATCACCTGCTCGGGATCCCACGGGAGCGGCACTCCCCAATCGAGCTTCGGGCGCGACAGCGAGACGTCCTGGAGGCCGCCGCGGATGAACGCGATCGCCTCATTGCGCCGGAAGTCCGGGGCGATCAGGTCCGGATGCTCCTCGTACAGCCGCAGCAGCTCGCCCTCGAACGAGGAGAGCCGGAAGAACCAGTTCTCCTCGGTCACGACTTCGAGAACGATCTCGTGGATCGGGCAGGTGTTGCCGGGCCCGAGCTCGGTCGGGGTCTTGAAGTCGGCGCAGCGCGGGCAGTAGAAGCCCTCGTAGGTCCCCTCGTAGACGTGGCCGTTGTCGTGGACCCGCTGCATCACCTCCTGGACGCGCTCGGTGTGGCGCTCGTCGGAGGTCCGGATGAAGAAGTCGTTGGAGACGTCGATCTTCGGCATCAGGTCGAGGAACCGCTGCGCGTTGCGATCGGCGAGCTCGCGCGGGGTCACGCCCTCGCGCTCGGCGGCCTGCGCGACCGGCTCGCCGTGCTCGTCGGTGCCCGTCAGGAAGAACACGTCCTCGCCCCGCTGGCGCATGTGGCGGGCGAGGATGTCGGCGCCGATCGTCGTGTAGGCGTGGCCGAGATGCGGCTCGGCGTTGACGTAGTAGATCGGGGTGGTGACGTAAAAGGACATCGCAGGCAAGACTATTCAGGGCGTGAAGGGACCGAGGGCAATGACGGCAGCGGCAATGGCCGCATTGGCGACGGTGGCGGCGGCGCTCGCAGCCGGGACCGCCCCGGCGACGCCCGACGCGCCCTCCGCCCACGCAGGCGCGGAGCGGCCGCTGCGCGAGTTTCGCGGCTCCGTCGAGCGGCTGCCGGCGAAGCTCCGGCACCGGATGACCGGCAACTCCTGGCACCGCGGCTGTCCCGTCGGCCTCGGCGACCTGCGCCTGTTGAAGGTGACCCATCTCGATTTTCACGGTGACGCGACCCAGGGCCGGCTCGTCGTCAACGAGGACGACGCCAAGGGCATGCTCCGGGTGCTGAGGCGGGCCTACGCGAAGCGCTTCCCGATCCGGCGGATGGAGCTGATCGACCGCTATGGCGCCGACGACCACCGCTCGATGCGCCACGACAACACCTCGGCCTTCAACTGCCGCTTCGTCAACGGCACGAGCCGCTGGTCGCTGCACGCCTACGGGCGGGCGATCGACATCAACCCGCGTGAGAACCCCTACGTCGACGGCGACTACGTATCGCCGCCGGAGGGCCGGCCCTTCGCGGACCGCTCAGATCACCGCAAGGGCATGCTCTACGGCCACGGGAGCGTCGCCCGGGCGATGAAGCGGATCATCGGCTGGCGCTGGGCCGGGAGCTGGAGCGGCGCCCGCGACTACCAGCACTTCTCCTCCACCGGCCACTGAGCACCGGCCCGGACGGGCTTCAGGGGAGCGCCGGCAATGCCGCGAACGCCGCCGCGAGCAGCAGGTCGCGGACGACGGCGCCGGGCGCGACCGTCGAACCGCCGCCGAAGCAGGCGCACGGCGCCCCGGCCCGGCCGCGCATCAGCGCCGAGCCGAGCGCCAGCGCGAAAACGAGCATCAGCGCCGCCGCGAGGTAGGCGGCGCGGTCGCTGCCGGCGGCCACGCCGACTGCGAGCGCCGCCTCGGCGAGGACCGCCACGGTCCACGCGACCCGCCGCGAGGCCGGCGTCGAGAACCCGAAGGTGGACATCGCCGCCGTCGAGCCCCGGGGGTCGGCGAGCTTCGACGCTGCCGAGTAGGCGAGCACCGCGGCCAGCGCGACCCTGGCGACGAGCTCCATCAGCGCACCGTCGCGAGGACGGCGAGGATGTCATCGCCGTAGCGCTCGAGCTTCGTCGGCCCGATCCCTTTGCACGCGAGCAGCTCGCGCTCGTTCTCCGGCATCGCCGCCGCGATGCCCTCGAGCTGTTTGTTCGAGAGGACGACGAAGGCGGGCACGCCGTCGGCGTCGGAGCGGAGCTTCCGCCACTCCCTGAGCGCCTCGGCCGCGGCCCTGCTCTCCGGGCCTGCGTCGTCGAGCGGCGAAACCTCGTCACGGCCGAGCGAGCGGCGCGAGCGCGACGTCGCGGCGGCCAGGACGTCGGTGCTGACCGTGGGCTTGGTCGCGGCCTCCGCCGCCTCGCCGGTGATCTCGGCGAGGAACGGCGAAGCGCGCTCGGTGTCGGCGAGGACGACGCAGCGGTGCCGCGCCCTGGTGATCGCGACGTGGAGCACCCGCCGTTCGGCCTCCCAGTTCTCGCTCAGCCGGTGCGGCATCAGGCCCTGGTCGGCCCCGTAGACGGCGACCCGGTCCCACTCGCGGCCCTTGACCCGGTGGACGGTCGAAAGCCGCACGCCCTCGCCACCGGCCGACGCCTCGAGCGCCGCCCGCAGCCACGGCTCGAATCCGCCCGGGTCGTCGTGGAGGTCCGCGACCTGGATCAGGCCCTCGAGGTCGTCGAGGTGACTGGCCGTCGCCTCGCTGCCCTTCGAGCCATCGAGCATCTCCATCGCGCCGCCGAGCCCGATCCGGTCGCGGACAGCCACCAGCAGCTCGCGGGTCCGGGCGCCGGCGGCGGCGAGCTCGGCGAGCATCTCGATGTCGGCCACCATGTCGTCGACCTTGCCGGCGACCCTGGCGTCGTCGATCCGCTGTCCAACCCGGCGGAGGTCGTCCAGCGAGCGGCAGTTGGCGAGCCACTTGCTGATCCACATCGGGAAGCCACGGCTCGGGCGGCGGCGGATCGCCTCGAGGTCGGCGCCCACGAGCCCGTCGGGATCGACGGCGACGCGCAGCCAGGCGAGCGCGGCGGCGGCGCCGGTCCGCTCCAGCATGTCCCCGCGCACGGCCGACGCGACCGGCACGCCGGCCGAGAACAGCGCCACCTGCGGCGCCAGCAGCAGCGAGTTGACCCGGGCCAGCACGGCGACGTCCGCGGGCCCGACCTCGGGGTCGGCGAGCCACTCGCGAACCAGTTCGACGAGGGTGGCGGCCGCCTCCGCCGCGGGCCGGATCCGCAACTCGAGCGCGGCCGGGTCGGGATCGGCTCCCGCGGCGGCGTGGATCTCCTTCGGGACGCGGAGCCGGTTGTAGCCGAGCAGGTTGACCGCGCCATCCACGATGGCCCCGGCACAGCGGTAGTTGACCTCCAGCGCGGTCTCCTCGGCGCCCGGGAAGAACCGCCCGTACTCGACGAGGAAGCGCGGGTCGGCCCCGGCGTGGTCGTAGATCGTCTGGTCGTCGTCGCCTACGCCGAAGACGTCGAAGCCGGGCATCGCGAGCAACCTGATCATGAGCACGTGCGCCGGTGTCAGGTCCTGGAACTCGTCGACGAGCAGGTGGCGGTGCTCGCGCTGGACGCGGCGCCGGAACTCGCCATCGCGGAGCAGCGCCTCGAGCGCGCCGTAGATCTGCTCGTCGAAGTCGACGGCCCCGGCGGCGGCGAGCTGTCCGCGGTAGGCATCGAAGCCGTCGGCGAACCCGGCGACGTCGTCGCGCATCGCCTCGACCTCCGCCGGCGGGAGCAGCCCGAGCCGGGCCACCGTCAGCGCGTCGAGATAGGGCCCGACCGGGTCGGTGTTGGCGCGCCGCTGCTTCGGAACCGGGAAGACCCGGGCGATCAGGTCGCGCGCCTCGGGCTCGCTGAGCACCCGCGCCCGGGCGCCGCGGTGGCGGTTGAGCAGCGAGTAGCCGAGCGAGTTCAGCGTCCGAGTCCGCGGGTCGAGCGCCCGCAGCCGGGTCTCGAGCTCGTCCTGGGCGAGCTTGTTGTAGGCGACCGCGATCACCGCCTCACGCCGGTAGCCGCGGTCGGCGAGCAGGTACCGCATCCGCTCGGTCAGCACCCGGGTCTTGCCCGAGCCGGCGGGTGCGATGACCCTGACCGGTCCGCCGTGGTGGGTGACCGCGGCCTGCTGGTCGGGCGCGAGCTCGACCCCCGACTGCGGGCGATCGCGGGGGACCGGCTCGAGCAGGCCGGCGTCGACCGCCGAGGCCTCGATCACCAGCACGTCGGCCTCGGGCACGCTCCAGCGCGGGCCGCCGTCGATCCAGGCGTCGCGGCCGTCGTGGAGGGCGACGTCGGCCACCCCGCCGACGACGGCCCCGAGCCGCGCCGCCTTCTCCCCCCACCACCAGATCGGGTCGCCGGAGCGCGCGTCGTAGTTGTTGGCCCAGACGAGGTGATGAAGCCGGTCGAGCGGCAGATCGAGGTCGGGGGCGAGTTCGAAGGGCGGCGCCGCGACCGACTCGGGCTCGCGGAAGCCGGCCGGGTCGACGGCGAGCTCGACGACGACCGGGACCCGCTCCGCCCAGATGGCGTGGAGACGGGCGACGACGGCGTGCGGGCTCGCCAGCTCGGAAGCCCCGAGCGCGATCCGCTCGGCATCGATCCACGGATCCGGGGGCGCGGCGCCCGGGGCGACGATCACGCCCCGGCCGAGCTCCACCGGCGCTGCCGGGAAGTGACTCACTGCCGGGGCTCGCGCCCGGTCAGCTCGCGGTAGAGCTCGTTCGGGCGGGTGCCCGTGAGCGCCGCCACGACCTGGGCCGCCGCCCGCGGGCGCGCTCCCGACTGGACGAGCCGGCGGAGGGCGTCGACCGCGAACGCCGTGTCGGGGGCGGCGGCGCGCTTGCTCGACGCGGAGATGACGACGACGATCTCGCCCTTGACCTCGCCGCGGAACTGCCGGGCGAGGTCGCCGAGGGTGCCCCGGGCGACCTCCTCGTGGAGCTTGGTGAGCTCGCGGCAGACGGCCGCCGGGCGGTCGGGGGCGAGCGCCGCCAGCGCCCGCAGCGAGGCGGGCAGCCGGCGCGGGGACTCGAATGCGACGACCGTCTCGGTCGACTGCAGGACCCGCTCGAGCTCTCCGGCCCGGCGCGGCAGGAATCCCTCGAAGCGCCAGCGGTCGGCGGGAAGGCCGGAGGCGACGAGCGCCGTCGTGATCGCGGTCGGCCCCGGCAGGACCTCGATCTCGATGTCGCGCTCGATGCACGCCCGGATCAGCCTGTACCCCGGATCGGAGAGCACCGGCGTCCCGGCATCGCTGAGGAGCGCGACGCGGGCGCCGCGCTCGATCGCCTTGGCGAGCTGCGGGGCGCGGGCCTCCTCGTTGCTGTCGTGGTTGGAGACGAACCGCGGCGGGTCGAGGTCGAGCCGCTCGTAGAGTCGCCCCGCCCGGCGGGTGTCCTCGCAGGCGACGAGATCGGCGTCGGCGAGCGCCTGCCGGATCCGCGGCGAGACGTCGCCGATGTTGCCGATCGGCGAGGGACAGACGATCAACCGGCCGGCCATCAGACCACCGCTCCGGCTTCGGTCAGCGCGTCGAGGCCGAGGATCGAAGCCCCGATCATGCCGGCGTCGGATCCGAGCTCGGCGGCCCTGATCGGCGTCTCCCGCTGCGGCGTCAGCGCCCGCCGCTCGAACTCCTCGCGCGCCGGGCGCAGCAGGAGGTCGCCCGCGTCGATGACGCCGCCGCCGATCACGATGACGTCGGGATCGAACACGTTCGCGAGGCCGGTCAGGGCGATTCCGAGGCGCCGTCCCATCGTCTCCAGCAGCTGAATCGAGATCGCGTCGCCGGCCCGGGCGAGACCGGTGACGACGGTGCCGTCGATCTTCCCGCCGGCCGCCGCCGCCGACGCCAGCGGGGAACCCGGATTCGCCGCGATGGCGCGCTCGGCCTCGATGCGGAGTGCAGTACCCGATACGAGCGACTCGATGCAGCCGTTGTTCGGGCACCGGCCCGGGCACGGCGGGCCGTCCATGTCGACGACGAAGTGCCCGAGCTCGGCGGCCGCCCCGCGTGAGCCGCGGTACGGGCGCCCGCCGAGGATCAGGCCGCCGCCGATCCCGGTCCCGAGCGTGAGCAGGACGACGTTGTCGGCGCCGCGGGCGGCACCCCGGCGCTGCTCGGCGATCGCCGCCGCGTTGCCGTCGTTGTCGATCGCGGTCGGCAGCCCGGTCAGTGCCGCGACCCGCGACCGCAGCGGCACGCCGATCAGCGGCAGGTGGTTGGACGTGACGCAGATCTCGCGGTCCCGGTCGACGATGCAGGGGACCCCGAGGCCGACGGCGGCGACCCCCGGGCGCGAATCGAGGGCGATCCGGATCTCCTCGTCGATGCGGGCGAGGAGCTCATCCAGGCTCAGACCGACCGATGCATCGACCCGCCGGTGCAACACCCTGCCCCCGGAATCGACCACGCCGACGAGCATCTTCGTGCCGCCGAGGTCGACACCGATCGTCTCGATGCCGCCCGGCGCTGGGCCCGGGGCGGTCACGAAGCAGGAAACGGGGAGGCCATGCGGCAGTATTACCGCGTAATGGCACCCGGCGACCCCGAAGGTCCGGAGCGCCCCGAATACAACGTCTACCGGGCCGGCTCGCGGTCCCGGGGGCGCGGGCGACGGAAAGAGCCGAAACGTCCCGAGCCGCCTGCGGGCTCGGGCGACGACGCGAGCGACAGCCCGCCGTCGGAGGGCTCCGGCTACACCGTCTACAAGGCGCGACGCGGCTTCAAGCGCTCGGGTGACGGTCCTTCGCTGCGAGACCGGCTGCCGGGCAAGGGCGGCTCGAAGCCGCGGGCCCCGGGCGAGACGCCGATCTGGCGGCGCGTCCTCAAGTGGGTCGCGATCGCCGCCGGGGTCTGGCTGCTCATCAGCATCGTCGCCTTCGCGGTCTCCGCCCAGATCCAGAAGTCGAAGCTGGACGAGAACGCCGCCGACGAGCTCGGGGGCTTCCCGGCCATGGTGTTCAGCGGCCAGAACATCCTCGTGATCGGAACCGACGTCCGCCAGGTGGGCGTACCCGACGAGAACGGGAACCCGACCAAGCAGAAGTGCGTCGACGCAGCCTCCTCCGGCGCCGTTCACCCCGACGACTGCCTGCCGGCGCGCGCCGACACGCTGATGGTCGTCCACGCCGGCGGCGGCTCGTTCAGGAAGGTCTCGATCCCCCGCGACACGCTCGCCGAGATTCCGGGCGAGGGCGCCCAGAAGATCAACTCCGCCTACGCGTTCGGTGGTGCCGCGCTGCAGATCAGGACGGTCGAGGACTTCCTCGGGATCGACATCGACCACGTCGTGATCCTCGACTTCGAGGGCTTCGCCGACTTCATCGACTCGATCGGCGGGGTGACGGTGAGCCTCCCCCAGCCGATCCACTCGGTGATCAGCGGCGGCGCGAGCAACGGCGGCATCACGCTGAAGCTGAAGCGCGGCGAGAACCACCTGAACGGCGATCAGGCGCTGGCGCTGGCGCGGACGCGCGAGAACGAGTCGAACGAGGTCGAGAGCTACGACGACACCGACCGGGCCCGGACCCAGCAGCTCATCCTGGAGGGGATCAAGCACCAGCTGACGAGCCCGTGGCGAGCTCCGATCAACTTCATCAAGGGCCCGTGGATCGCCTGGAACGCGCCGAAGGCGATGGTCAGCGACATGGGCGGCTTCATGCTCCCGCAGCTGGCGATCTCGGCGGCGATCGGGGGCGACGCCGGGACGAAGATCCTGATCCCGTCGGGGGCAACGCCGGACGGCAACCTGATAATCCCCGAGAAGCAGTGCCGGAACGCCGTCAGGCACCTCCTGGGCGAGCCGGGCCCGGAGCCGCCGAAGTGCTCGCCCGCGCAGTGACCCCCTGAGCGGGGTCAGTCCTTCTTCGCGGGAGCCGCGTCGCCGGAGGTGGACGAAGAGGACGAGCCGGAGTCGTCCTTCGAGCCCTTCGAGTCCTTGCTCTCGGACTTCGATCCGTCGGAGCCGTTCGCGACCTTCGAGCCGCCGCTCTTCTTGCGCGCGTAATCGGTCGTGTAGAAGCCCGAGCCCTTGAAGTGCACGGCCGGCGCATGCAGCACGCGACGCGCCGGCGCACCGCAGACGTCACAGGTATCGAGCGCATCCTCTGACATCGATTGCATGGCCTCAAACGTGTGGCCGTTGTCGCATTTGTATTCGTAGATCGGCATCCGTGTGGCACAATCATAGGCCGGATGAGGGATCCGAAAGGCAGGGGAATCAGGGGACGGGTGCGCGCTCTGGCGTTCATCGGCACGCTCGCGGCGCTGCTGATCGCCGCTCCGGCCGCCAACGCCGCCTTCGGGATCTCCCCATTCTCGGCCCAGCCCGCCGACAAGGCGGCCGGCGCCAACAGCGACTTCACGGTCGACTTCACGGTCACCGACCCGAGCAACGGGCTCAAGGACCTGACCGTCCACCTCCCTCCAGGGCTGATCGGCAACCCGCTGGCGACCCCGACCTGCTCGGAGGCCCAGCTCCAGGCCGACTCCTGCCCCGCTCGGAGCGACGTCGGCGACGCGACCAACGAGGTCAACGTCAAGCCGCTCGGACTGATCCCGATCCCGCTGACCGTGAGCGGGCAGGTCTACAACGTCCAGCCCCGCAAGGGCGAGCCCGCCCGGTTCGGCATCGTCCTCGACCCCTCCCCCGTCCCGGGCCTCGGCGCCGCCCTCCCGAAGATCGTCCTCCAGCAGACGGCCTCGCTGCGCCAGGGCGACTTCGGCCTCGACACCGGCCTCAGGAACATTCCGAACTCGGCGAAGATCGGAGGCGTGTCGACGCCGCTCGAGGTGACCGGCGTCGCGCTGACGCTGAAGGGCAAGGTCGACGGCGGCAAGGGATTCCTCCGCAACCCGACTTCTTGCGGGGCCCAGGCGGTCGAGATCGACGCCAGGGCCTACAGCGGCGCCACCGCCACGAACCAGGACCAATTCACGACCACGAACTGCAACGCGCTCCCGTTCAGCCCCGAGTTCGGCGCCAGGATCCGCCAGGTCAGCAGGGATCTCGCCGACCCGATCGAGCTGACAACGTCGATCTCGCAGACGATCGAGGAGGCCGGCCTGAAGAAGGCGGTCGTGACGCTGCCGACCGACATCCTGGCGGATGGCGGTGTCCTGGCAACACAATGCCCTGCCACATCCTTCGACGCTGGCGCTTGCCCCGAAGACACGATGGTCGGCGATTCGACGGCTGCATCCCCGCTCCTCAGTGAACCACTCCAGGGCGGCGTTTACATCATTTCAGGCGCGGGCCTGCCCGAACTCGGAATTGCCCTGGAAGGTGGCCTCTCACTCAAAGTGAAGGGTTCGCTTGGGGGAAGTCCGGGTGGACAAGCACAGGTGACGTTCGACGATCTGCCCGACATACCGCTAAGCGAATTCCGCCTGTCTTTCGCCGGAGGGCCGGATGGTCTAAATGTCGCGACCCGCGACCCGTGCTCGCCGCCCCCGTTCGGCTTCGTCGCTGATTTCAACAGCCACTCCGGCAAGTCGCTGCAGGTCGGCTCCGACGCCCGGTCGACCTGCGTCGGCGGCGGCGCCGGACGGCCGAAGGCAAGCGTCCGGATCGCCAAGCTCCAGTCCGGGGAGCCGAAGGTCGCGCTGCGCCTGCGGGCGGCGGCGACGCCGATCGCCAAGGCGCGGGTCAAGATCCCGCGCGGGCTCGAGGTCGGCGCCAGGCGCAGGCTCCTCGCGGGCGCCCGGGTCTCCGGCGCCTCGATCCGTGGACACGGGCGCAAGCTCAGCATCAAGGCCAAGGGCGGCGGCGTCGAACGGATCGGCGTCCGCCTCGCCAAGGGCGCCGTCAAGGCCCGCGACGGCGTCAAGGCGAAGACCTTGAAGCCGTTCGCGGTGTCGATCGTCGATGCCGACGGCACCCGGACGAAGCTGACGCCGCGCGCCGCCGGATAGGCGCGGCGAGCACAGCAGATACCTTTCCCCGTCCATGAGCGGAACCCCGGACGACCCCAGCCTCGACGAGATCGTGGCGCTCTGCAAGCGCCGCGGGTTCATCTTCCCGTCGTCGGAGATCTACGGCGGCGTCGGGTCGACCTACGACTACGGCCACTACGGCGTCCTGCTCAAGAACAACGTCAAGAACGAGTGGTGGCGGGCGATGCTCACCGACCGCGACGACATCGTCGCGATCGACTCGGCGATCATCCAGAACCCCCGGGTCTGGGAGGCCTCCGGTCATCTCAGCGGCTTCAGCGACCCGCTCGTCCAGTGCCTCGGAAAGTGCAAGCGGCGCTGGCGCGAAGATCACCTGCGCGAGGCGATCGCCACCGACGGCGGCGACCCGTCCGGCGAGATCCACTGCCCGCAGTGCGGCGGCGAGCTGTCGGAGCCGCGCGAGTTCAACCTGATGTTCAAGACGCACATCGGGCCGGTCGCGGAGTCCGGGACCGAGGTCTACCTCCGGCCCGAAACCGCGCAGGGCATCTTCATCAACTTCAAGAACGTCCTGCAGTTCGCCCGCAAGAAGCCGCCGTTCGGGATCGCCCAGATCGGCAAGTCGTTCCGGAACGAGATCACGCCCGGGAACTTCATCTTCCGCACGCGGGAGTTCGAGCAGATGGAGATGGAGTTCTTCTGCCCGCCCGACGAGGCGCCGCGGTGGCACGAGCGCTGGATGAACGAGCGGATGGCCTGGTACACCGAGCTCGGGATCCGGCCCGACAACCTGATCCTCCGCGCCCACGGCGAGGACGAGCTCTCGCACTACTCGAGCGCCACATCCGACATCGAGTACCGGTTCCCGATGGGCTACTCGGAGCTCGAGGGAATCGCCGACCGCGGCGACTTCGACCTCACCCAGCACGCGAAGTTCAGCCGCGAGAAGCTCGAGTACTTCGATCAACAGAGCGGCGAGCGCTACGTCCCCCATGTGATCGAGCCGGCCGCCGGCGTCGACCGGGCGATGCTCGCGTTCATCGTCGACGCCTACGACGTCGAGGAGGTCGAAGGGCGCTCCCGCACCGTCCTCCGCCTCCACCCCAGGCTCGCTCCGGTCAAGGTCGCCGTGATGCCCCTCGTCAACAAGGAGGGCATGCCCGAGCGGGCCCGCGAGGTCTTCGACTCACTGCGCCACCTGATCGGCGCCGAGTACGACCAGGGCGGCTCGATCGGCAAGCGTTACCGCCGCCAGGACGAGATCGGCACCCCTTGGGGCGTCACGATCGACGGCGACACCCTCGCCGACGACACCGTCACCCTCCGCGACCGCGACTCGCTGACGCAGGAGCGCGTCCCGATCGCGGGCCTGGCCGAGCTCCTGCTGTCGAAGCTCGCGGCCGACTGGACCAGCCCGAAGCCCGGCTGACGCCGGCGCCGCTCAGGAGGCCTGAGCGGCGAGGACGCTGATCGCGAGGAAGATCGCGGCGGCCCCGGTCGTCAGCAGGAAGGCCCGCCCGCCGCGGCCGCGAATCGCGAAGGCGAGCCCGAGGATCACGGCGATACCTGCCAGCACGGCCCCGATCCAGCCGGCGCCGACGACGATCGGCTTGATCGAGCCGGAGAAGTCGTAGCACTCGTATCCGCCGACCAGCGCCTGCGACGCGGTGACGTCCTCACACAGCG
The DNA here is from genome assembly GCA_018263295.1 of Conexibacter sp. Taxonomy (GTDB): domain Bacteria; phylum Actinomycetota; class Thermoleophilia; order Solirubrobacterales; family 70-9; genus RHKX01. The sequence continues at coordinate 2,919 of JADFCZ010000061.1, read as the reverse complement.
GCGTGTCGCCGACGTCGACCATCACCGCGACGGCGACGGCGCAGATGATCGCGATGACCAACGCGAGAACGCCGGCGCCGATCCGCGCTCCAACCCCGGCGACGTCCTGCTCGGGTGCTCGCGGCGGCGGCGCCGTGGGGCCGCCCGCGGGAGCCGGCGTTGCCGATCCCCCCGGTGGTGGCGTCTGCGACGACTCCATGGCGGCCAACCTAGTCGATCGCCCGGATGCCCGCTTGAAATGGCGGGCCGCGATGGCCCTCTGTGACATCCGTCACGCAATCCTGGCTGGCCGGCCAGTCGCGGCTATATGCTGGCGCGGCTACCAAGCGCGGGAATCGGGTCGAAGCCGCCCGGAGGAGGGGAATGAGATGTCAGTCGCAGAGCAGAACCTGACCAGCAGGATCACCTACACCGACCTGTACAGGCGGTGGGAGATGAACAACTGGTCGGCCATGGAGATCGACTTCTCCGCCGACCGTGACGGCTGGAGGGGCCTGACGGAGATCCAGCGCAAGTCGGCGCTGTGGATCTACTCGATGTTCTTCTTCGGCGAAGATCGTGTCGCGGATGACCTCTCCCCCTACATCGACGCGGCGCCGACGGAGGAGCAGAAGTACTTCCTGACGACCCAGCAGGTCGACGAGGCACGCCACGCCGTCTTCTTCCACCGCTTCTTCAGCGAGGTGATCGGCGCCGGCGACGACCTCGCATCGACGCTCGCGTTCACCGAGCAGCATCTCGGCTGGGGCTACAAGCAGGTCTTCAACCGCCTCGACCGGATGGCCGACGAGCTCCGGCGCGACCGGTCGCTGCCGAAGTTCGCGCAGGCGATCACGCTCTACCACCTGATCGTCGAGGCGAGCATGGCCCAGCCCGGGCAGCACTTCATCGAGGACTTCTTCGTCCGCGAGGGGACGATGCCGGGGTTCAGCGCTGGGATGGAGCACGTCTCCCGCGACGAGCAGCGCCACATCGGCTTCGGCGTCAAGGTGCTCAGCGAGCTGCTCGCGGAGTCCGACGAGTGCAAGGCCGCCGTCGACGAGCTGATGACCGAGGTCATGCCCTGGCTCTCCTCGGTGTTCATCCCGCCGAACTGGGACCGGGAGTACACGCGCTGCTACGGCTTCGAGCTCGAGGAGATCGCGGCCTGGGGCTTCAAGGCGGTCGAGATGAAGTGGAAGGCGATCGGCTACCCGATGCAGGAGATGCCCCCCGGCGTCGCGCCGATCGACTTCGAGCTCGAGCCGCACGAGCGGGCCGCCAACGTGATCCGGATGTCCCAGGCCGGGGTGATCGGCGAGCCCGGCCAGGACCCCGACGGCTCGCCGGAGATCCAGCAGCTCTACTTCGACTCCGTCAGTCGCGCCGTCGACCCGAGCGTCGTCAACGGCCACGGGCCGTTCACGGTCCAATGGCGCTTCAGCGACGCCGCCCCCTGGCACCTCGTGGTCGACAACGGGTCGACCCGGGCCGCAGCGGGCGAGGCGCGGGCCGCCGACGTCACGCTCGAGGCGAGTTGGAAGGACTTCATCGAGATCAGCAAGGGCGCGCTCGCGCCGCCGAAGGCGCTCGTCCAGCGGCGGATGAAGCTCCGGGGTGGCCCGCGCGACCTGCTGCGGTTCGCGAAGCTGTTCGGATAGTTTGCCGCGGCGATGACCGACTCCGTCCGCACCCCCGACGAACGGTTCGCCGACCTTCCCGACTTCCCATGGGAGCCCCGTTACCTCGACTGGGACGGCATCCGCCTCGCCCGGATCGACGAGGGCGAGGGCCCGACGGTCGTCCTCTTCCACGGCGAACCGACCTGGTCGTTTTTGTGGCGGAAGGTGATCCCGCCGCTGCTCGAATCCGGTTACCGCGTGATCGCGCCCGACCTGCCCGGTTTCGGCCGCTCCGACAAGCCGACCGACATCGGCTGGTACTCCTACGACCGCCACGTCGAGGCGGCCGCGTGGCTGCTCGAGCAGGCCGGCGTCCGCGACGCGACCTTCGTCGTCCACGACTGGGGCGGGCCGGTCGGGATGAGGATCGCCTCCGAGCACCCGGAGATGTGCTCGCAGCTCGTGGTCATGGACACCGGCGTCTTCAACGGCCGCCAGCGGATGACCGACGCCTGGCTCACCTTCCGGGACTTCGTCCGCCGGACCGAGGACCTGCCGATCTCGATGCTTGTGACCGGGGCCTGCGCGACGCCGCCCGCCGCCGAGGTCGCCGCCGCCTACGATGCGCCCTTCCCCGACGCCGCCTCGAAGGCCGGCGCGCGGGCCTTTCCGTTGATGCTCCCGACGAGCCCCGACGATCCCGGCGCCGCCGAGGGTCAGGCCGCCGCCGAGGGCATCGCCGCCCGCGGCATGCCCTCGCTCTGCCTCTGGGCCGACTCCGACCCGATCATCCCCCTGAAGGTCGGCCACGCGGTCGCCGAACGACTCAACCTGACGCCGCCGGAGACGATCGAGAACGCCGGGCACTTCCTCCAGGAGGACGGCGGCGAGCAGATCGGCCGGCGAATCGCCGCCTGGCTCGGCGAGCAACGGACCTGAGCCCCCTGCAGAGATAATGGGGCGACCCGAAGGCCGCCCCATCTTGAACACCTGATCAGATCAACGATCCGGTGACTACTTCTTCTGCATGCACTTCTGCTTGGTCGTCGCCTTCGTCGGCGTGTGATCTGTGTTCGGACCGCTGTCGTAGGTCGACCGCGCACCGAACGTCATGTTCTTCTGCTTGCAGCGGGCCTGGACGTACTTGCCGTGCTTAACGGTCGTCTTGAACGTCTTGATGCCGCCGGCGGCGAGCACCGGCACCGTGACGTCGAGACTCGGACCATTGCTCAGTCGCCCGGGGGACTTAGACACCAGCTTGCCGACGAACACCGCAGTGATCGGCAGGGCCACAACTCGCGCGTGCAGGTAGAGCGTG
>JADFCZ010000060.1 GCA_018263295.1 Conexibacter sp. | reverse complement strand
TTCTCTGCTCGCCCGCGACCCGCACGCGCGAGACCCTCGAGCTCGTCGCGGCGGGGTTCCCCGCCGAGCGCCCCCCGCGCGTCGCCTACGAGGCCGGCATCTACGGCGGCTCGGCGGCGGAGCTCCTCGCGATCCTCGGTCGCGCGCCCGGGCCTGACCGTTCGGTGATGCTCGTCGGCCACCAGCCCGCGATGCAGGATCTCGCGCTGCTCCTCGTCGGCGAGGAGGGCGGCCGCGAGCGGCTCGAGGGCAAGTTCCCGACCGGTGCGCTGGCGACGCTCGAGGTACGGGTGCCGTGGCCGGAGCTCACGGCGGGCTGCGCCCGGCTCGCCGCCTACGTCAAGCCGCGCGAGCTCGAGCGCGCGACTGGCTGACACCCGTCACCGAGTTCCGCTGATAGGTTTGCGCGGCTCGCCGCGGCGGGCGCGTCCGCGGGGGTCGAAACCAAGCATCCCCTGGAGGTAACCGAGTTGAGCACGTCCATCGTCCGCCTCCGCCGGCCGCTCGTCTCCTCGCTCACCGCGCTCGCTCTCGTACTGACTGCAGTCGCCTTCCTTCCCGCCGCCGCATCCGCGGGCGGAGCCGACGACACCGTCCACATCCGCGGCGTCGCCTACGCCTTCTTCGGCATCGACGACCACATGCCGGGCGCGATCGTCCGGATCGAGGAGTTCCCGGAGCTGGCGGCGCCGGTTCAGCCCGACGGCAGTTACGACATCGAGGTGCCCGACGACGCGAACGTGACGCCCTACATCGATCCCCCGCCGGGATACCGGACCACCTACCTGCAGACGTTCCACACCTCCGGGCAGGATCTCGAGGCCGTCCACTTCCAGGTGACGCCCGACCTCTACTACTCCGCGTTCGCCGGTCTGCTGAGCGTCCCGCTCGACGACCAGCAGACGATCAAGGAGTGCGTGATCGTCTCGACCTTCTCGATCCACGAGGCGCGTGACGCGACGACCTTCGACCCCGGCTTCAAGGACGTCTACCCGCACGGTCTCGCCGGCTCGACCGCGACCATGGACCCTGTCGAGGGCAACACTCGCGGGCCGATCTACTTCAACTCGTCGGTGATCCCGGATCCCGCCGAGACCTCGTCGTCGGTCGACGGCGGAGTGCTCTGGGTCGAGGTGCCGCCGGGCTGGTACCGGATGACCCCCTCGAACCCGGGCGCCGGCGTCGCCCCGTTCCTCGCCCACTGCGAGAACGGGAGGCTCGTGAACGCGAGCCCGCCCTGGGGCTTCTACGAGCTCAAGCCCGGCGAGGAGCCCGACCCCGCGGTCCTCGCCGACCCGCCCGACGACAGCGTCGCCGGCCGCGTCCGCGGCGAGGCTCGGGTCCGGGTCCGAGGCGACCGTCGCACCGTCCGGGTTCGCTTCCGGACCGACGAGCCCGTCACGGCCAGGCTCCGGGTCCTGCGGGGCGACGAGCGCCTCGGCTCGTCGGCCGACGTGTCGCTTCGCGCCGGCAGCCATCGCCTCCAGGTCAGGATCCGGCGCTCGACTTCGGCCGGCCCCGCGGTCGCGAGGCTGCGCCTGCGCGATGAGGCCGGCAACCGGCGCGCGATCGAGCGCGCCGTCGTGATCCCGCGCTAGCGGCCCACCCCTGCGGCCTCGACCCGGGGCCGCAGGTAGATGACCCAGTAGACGATCCCGACCATCAGCGCCCCGCCGATCACGTTGCCGATCGTGACCGGGATCAGGTTGTCCACGACGGCGCTGTGGACGGTGAGGCCCCCGAAGTCGGCGGGGGCGAGGCCGCTCGACGCCCAGAACGAGTCGGAGCCCCACTGCTTGATCGCGAGGCCGATCGGCAGGAAGTACATGTTGGCGATGCTGTGCTCGAACCCGGCGGCGACGAACGCGGTGATTGGGAAGATGATCGCGAGGATCTTGTCGGTGACCGAGCGGGCGCCGTAAGCCATCCAGATCGCCAGGCAGACGAGCGCGTTGCACATGATCCCGAGCACGAGCGCGTGTCCGAATCCGAGCGAGGACTTCGTGTCGGCGATCGCCAGCGCCGCTGAGCCGATCGCGCCGTCGCCGAACTCGTACTGGCCGCTCAGGAACATCAGCCCGACCGTCGCGAGCGCACCGGTCAGGTTGCCGAGGTAGACGATGGTCCAGTTGCGGAGCAGGCGCCCGGTCGAGACCTTGCGCTCCGCCCATGCGATCGAGATCAGGTTGTTGCCGGTGAAGAGCTCGGCCCCGGCGACGACGACGAGGATCAGCCCGAGGCAGAAGACGAGCCCGGCCAGGAGCCGGACCACGCCGTAGGGGATCACGTCCGCGGCCCCGGCGACGACGGTCGTCGAGAACAGGGCACCGAGTGAGATGAACGCGCCGGCGAGCACGGCGAGGGCGAAGATCGTCAGCGTCGGCATTCCCGCCTTGGCGGCGCCGACGTCGGTCGCCTTGGCGGCGATCTGCGGCGGCATCAACGCGTCGAACGACGGCGGGGGGTGGTTCTCGTCGCTCATCGGCGGCTCCTGACTCGGACGGCGGTCACCTTGTACTCGGGGCAGGTCGTGGCCTCGTCCGCGTGCTGCGAGGTGAGGAGGTTCGCCGCGGCCTCGGGGAAGTGGAACGCCATGAACGCCTGCCCGGGGGAGACCCGCTCGGTGACGTCGGCGGTGACCTCGATCTCGCCGCGGGGGCTCGCAACGCTGACCCGGTCGCCGTCGCGGACGCCGAGCTCGCTCGCGTCCGCGGGATTGAGCTCGAGCAGCTCCTCGGGAACGAGCTCGAGGTTTCCCGTCCGCCGCGTCATCGTGCCCGCGTTGTAGTGCTCGAGCCGCCGCCCGGTGACGAGCAGGAGCGGGAAATCGTCGCTGGGCTGCTCGCCGGAGGGCCGGTAGGGGATCGCCGCGAGCTGAGCCCTGCCGCTTGCGGTGGCGAAGGAGTCCTCGTAGAGGCGGCGCTCGCCGGGATCGTCCGCCGAGCGGCACGGCCACGCGATCGGGCCCTCGTCGTCGAGCCGCCGGTGGGAGATCCCGGCGAACGTCGGCGTCAGCGACGCCATCTCGTCGTAGGCGTCGGCGGGGGTGCGACATCCGAGGTCGGAGCCGAGGGCGTCGGCGACCGCGTTGATGATGTCGAAGTCCGGCTTGGCCTCTCCCGGGGGCGGCAGCGCCGGGCGGACCCGCTGGACGCGGCGGTCGAAGTTGGTGAAGGTCCCGTCCTTCTCGAGGAAGGAGGCGGCCGGGAGGACGACGTCGGCCAGGGCCGCCGTCTCCGAGAGGAAGATCTCGTGGGAGACGACGAGCTCGCACGCGTCGATGGCGGCGCGGACGTGGGTGGAGTCGGGGTCGGTCTGGACGATGTCTTCGCCGAACACGATCAGCGCCTTGAGCTCGCCGGCCACCGCCGCGTCGAACATCTCCGGGATCCGGAGGCCGCGCTCGGGCCGGATCGGAACGCCCCAGGCGGCTTCGAACCGGGCTCCGATCTCGGGGTCGGCGACCTTCTGATAGCCGGGGAGGACGTCGGGCATCGCGCCCATGTCGGAGGCGCCCTGGACGTTGTTCTGACCTCGGAGGGGGTTGGCCCCGCACCCGTCCGGGGTGCCGACGCTGCCGGTCAGCGTCGCGAGGTTGCAGAGCGTCCGCACGCCTTCGGTGCCGTGCGCGTGCTCGGTGATCCCGAGCCCCCAGACGATCGCCCGCGCCTCGCCGTCGCCGTAGAGGGCGGCGGCGCGGGCGAGGTCCGCCGCGGGGACGCCGGAGATCTCCTCGACGGCGTCCGGCGTGTAGGCGGCGAGGAGCTCGCGGAGCTCGTCGAAACCCTCGGTCCGGTCGGCCACGAAGGCCTCGTCGATGCGGCCGCTGCGGATCAGCTCCGCGGCGAGGCCGTTGAAGACGGCGACGTTGGTCCCCGGCCGTGGCCGCAGGTGGACGTCGGCGTAGCCGGCGAGCTCGATCCGCCGCGGATCGACGACCACCAGCCGGGCGCCGGCGATGACCCGCTGCTTGATCCGGGCTCCGACGACCGGATGGGCCTCGGTCGGGTTCGATCCGCAGAGCAGGAAGACGTCGGCGCGATCGAAGTCCTCGAATGGGTTGGTGCCGCCGGAGAGGCCGAACGATGCGACGAGGCCCGCGGCCGAAGGGGCGTGGCAGATCCGGGCGCAGTTGTCGACGTTGTTGGTGCCGACGGCCACCCGCATCAGCTTCTGCATCAGGTAGTTCTCCTCGTTCGTCGCCCGGGCCGAGGAGACCGCTGCGACGGCGTCGGGCCCGTGCTCGTCGACGATCCGGCGGAGCTCGCGGCCGACGTGGCCGATCGCCTCCTCCCAGCTCGTCTCGGCGAGCTCGCCGCCGCGCCTGATCAGCGGCCGCCGCAGCCGGTCGGGCGAGCGGACGAAGCCGTGGGCGAAGCGGCCCTTGACGCAGGCGTGGCCGCGGTTGACGGGAGCGGCGCGGTTGGGCCGGACCTCCACGACCTCGTCGCCGGCGGTGCGGACGTCGAGCGTGCAGCCGACTCCGCAGTACCCGCAGGTCGTCGTCGTCACCGACTCGGTCACGCCGACGGCCGGCCGCTCGATCGTCGCGATCGCGCCCGACGGGCATGTGTCCGCGCAGGCTCCGCAGGAGACGCAGTCGGACTCGGTCCAGGGCCCGCCGGATCCGGGCGCCATCGCGACGTCGGCGCCGCGGCCGACCATGGCGAGGGCGAACGTCCCCTGGACCTCGTCGCAGATGCGGACGCAGCGGGCGCAGGCGATGCAGAGCTGGGGGTCGTAGGCGATGTAGGGGTGGGAGGTGTCGACGGCGATCGGTCCGTCCCGGCGGTGATCGCCGTCGGGAACGCCGAGTAGCTCGCAGGCGCGGGCGAGCTCGGACCCTGCCGCGGGCGGCCCCGGGAGCCGTTCGGCGATCAGCTTCAGCGAGGTCCTCGAGGTCGCGTAGGCGACCGCGTCGCCGGTGCTGACCACGGCGCCGTCGGAGACGAGGGTCGTGCAGGCGGGGACGGGTTCGACGACGCCGTCGACCCCGACCATGCAGGTTCGGCACGACCCGTAGGGCTCGAGCCGTGGATCGGCGCAGAGCGACGGCAGCTCGACGCCGGCGGCGCGGACGGCGTCGAGCAGGCGCGAGCCGGGCTCGACCTCGACCTCGATCCCGTCGACGGTGACGTTCATGCCGGGCCCCTGTAGACGCGGTCGATGCTGCGCACCACCGGGGGAACGCCGCGCCCGAACGCGCAGAGGCTGCCGTGTTCCATCGCCGCGAGCATCTCGTCGCGGTCCCCGGCGCCGGCGGGGTCGCCGCCGTCCGTCGCCGTCTCGAGGCCGCGGCGGGTGCCGAGGCGGCACGGCGCGCAGGTGCCGCAGCTCTCGCTCGCCGCGAAGTGCCAGAAATGCCGGAGGAGCTCCTCGCGACCGATGCGTTCGTCGATCGCGATCAGGCTGCCGTGACCGAGATCGGCGCCGATCTCCCGGATCGCCTCGAAGGTCAGCGGCGTGTCGAGATCGTCCGGGCCGATGAACCCTCCCAGCGGTCCCCCGACCTGGATCGCGCCCGGCTCGCGGCCGTCGCGGAGGCCGCCGCCGAGCTCGGTGAAGATGCGGCGCAGCGACGTCCCGAGCTCGACCTCGTAGGCGCCGGGGCGACGGAACCTCTCGTTCAGGCAGACGACCTTGGTGCCGCGGCTGTCGCCGACCCCGAAGCGTGCGTAGGCGTCGCCGCTGCGGTCGACGATCCAGGGGATCGAGCACAGCGTCTCGACGTTGTTGACGACCGTCGGCCGGTGCAGATAGCCGCGCTCGGTCGGGTAGGGGGGACGGGAGGCGACCTCGCCGCGCAGCCCCTCGACGGAGTGGATGAGCGAGGTCTCCTCGCCGGCGACGTAGGAGCCCGCGCCCTCGAACACCTCGACGTCGAAGCCGGTCGCGCCGCCGAGCCGGCCGGCGGCCCGCGCATCGGCGACCGCGCCGCGGAGGGCGTCGCGGGCCCGCGGGTATTCGGAGCGCACGTAGACGATTCCGTGGGTCGATCCGGAGGCGATCGCCGCCAGGGCCATTCCCTCGAGGATCCGCTGCGGGTCCCGCTCCATCAGCAGCCGGTCGACGAACGAGCCCGGGTCGCCCTCGTCGCCGTTGCAGATCAGATACCGGGGCCCGTCGCTCGGAGCCTCCGACGCCGCCCGCCACTTGACCGCCGCCGGGAAGCCGGCGCCGCCGCGTCCGCGAAGGCCGGAAGCGTTGACCTCGCGGCTGATCGTCGCCGCCGCGTCCGGCCCGCGCACGCGCTCCCAGGTGGACCAGGCGTCGGGACCGCCGCCGGCGAGGCCCGCGAGCACGACCGGCTCGTCGACGTCGACAGCGATCGGGACCTCGGGATCGCGGCGCGGCACCGCGCCGCTGAGTTGGCCCGCGAGGTCGGAGCCGGCGCAGGGGCGCTCGCCGTCGAGCGCCGCCGGGCCGCCGTAGCAGTAGCCGAGGCAGTAGACGGCCTGCAGCGAGACGGAGCCGTCGTCGGAGACCCCGCCGACGGGAGTCCCGAGCGCCTCCGCCGCGGCGCCGAGGTGCTCGCCGCCGCTCGCCGCGAAGCAGGCGGTGCCGGCGCAGACGCGGACGTGCCGGCGCCCGTGAGGGCTCGGTGCGAGGTCGGAGTAGAAGGACGCGGCGGCGTTGACGTGAGCGCGGGGGAGGCCCGTCTCGGCGGCGATCCGGTCGACGTCCTCGGGCCGGACGCGACCGCTCGCCGCGATCGCCGAGCGCAGCGCCTCGAGCACCTCGTTGCCCGGCCGCCCGTATCGGCGCTCGAGCTCGGTGACGATTCGCCCGGGCATCAGCCGTTGCCGCCTTCTCGCTCCACGGGCACAAACCTAGGACCCGTCTCCGGCCGCTCCATCCGTAGTTACAACCGAACGCGGACTCGGGGACGGTACGACTCGGCAGAAACCTTTACCCACGAACGGTGCTGACTACGGATGAACGGGCCGCGCCGCTCGGCGATGGTTGCCGCCATGGAGAGTTCACAGAAGACCCCTGTCGCCGTCAACGCTGAAACCGACGGAGGGGGTGAGGGCTTCGATCCGGTTCGCACGTTCGCCCAGCTCTCTCGCGGTGATGTCGACTACGCGGGGGGCAAGGGGGCGAACCTCGGCGAGCTGACGGCCGCGGGCCTGCCCGTTCCGGGCGGCTTCGTCGTCGGGGCGCCCTCCTACGCGGCGTTCTGCGACTCGGGCGGGCTCCGGGACCGGATCGCCGAGCGCCTCGCGGACGTCGACGTCGAGGACACCGAGGAGCTGTCGGCCGCCGCGGGCGACGTCCGCGAGATGGTCGAGGCCGAGCCGATGCCGGCGGCCGTCGAAGCCGCGATCCGCGAGAGCTACGAGTCGGTGGCCGCCGAGGCCGGCGATCCCGCCGCGCCCGTCGCCGTGCGCTCGTCGGCGACCGCCGAGGACACCGAGGCGGCGTCCTTCGCCGGCATGAACGAGACCTTCCTCAACGTCACCGGAGCGGACGACGCCGTCGACGCGGTCCGGCGCTGCTGGTCCTCGCTGTTCGGAGCGCGCACCGTCTACTACCGGGCCAAGCGGGGCTTCGGGCAGGCCGACATGGACATCGCCGTGGTCGTCCAGCTCCAGGTGCTCTCGACCCGCGCCGGGGTGATGTTCACGATCGATCCCGCATCGGGCGAGACCGACCGGCTCGTGATCGAGGGGTCGTTCGGCCTCGGCGAGGCCGTCGTCTCCGGCTCGGTCTCGCCGGACCGCTACATCGTCCACAAGGACGACCTCGCGATCCTCGCCCGCGAGGTCAGGCGGAAGGAGCTCGTGATCGAGCCCCTGCCCGGCGGCGGCACGAAGATCCGCGAGCTCGAGAAGGAGGAGGCCGCGATGCCGGTCCTCTCCGACGATGAGGTCCGCGAGATCGCCGGGCTCGGCCGGCGGATCGAGGAGCACTACGGCTCCGCCCAGGACACCGAGTGGTGCTACGACCCGGAGGGGAACGCCTGGATGCTGCAGTCGCGGCCGGTGACCTCCGCCGGCGGCGTTCAGCTCGGCGACGGCGCCGGCGAGCACGTCGGCGAGGTCCTGCTGCGCGGCCTCGGCGCCGCGCCGGGCATCGGCGCCGGCCGGGTGCGGGTCGTCACCGACCTCGCCGACGCCGACGGGCTCGGCAAGGGGGACATCCTCGTGACCCACATGACGGCCCCCGACTGGGTTCCGCTGATGAGGAAGTCGGCCGCGATCGTGACCGACTCCGGCGGCATGACCTGTCACGCGGCGATCGTCTCCCGGGAGCTCGGCATCCCGTGCGTGGTCGGCACCGCTGATGCCACCTCGAAGCTCCGCGACGGCGAGACCGTGACCGTCGACGCCAAGGAGGGAGTGGTCCGGGAGGGCGCCGAGGCGCCCTCGGAGGCCGCCCCCGCAGCGGCGACGAGCGCTCCCGCCGCGCCGGTGACCGGCACGAAGCTCCTCGTCAACCTCTCCGAGCCCTCCCAGGTCGACCGGGCGGCGGCCCTCGACGTCGAAGGGGTCGGCCTGCTGCGAGCCGAGCTGATGGTCATCGAGGCGCTCGAGGGCAAGCACCCGCGCCAGCTGATCGAGGAGGGCCGCGGACCGGAGTTCGTCGAGCGGATGGGCGATGCGCTCAACCGCTTCGCCGCCGGCTTCGCCCCCCGGCCGATCACCTACCGGACGATCGACTTCCGCAGCAACGAGTTCCGCGGTCTCGAGGGCGGCGAACGCTTCGAGCCGGAGGAGGCGAACCCGATGATCGGCTATCGCGGCGCGCTCCGCTACATGCTCGAGCCGGACCTCTTCAAGCTCGAGCTCGACGCGATCCGGCGGGTCTGGGACGAGGGCCACACGAACTTCCACGTGATGATCCCGTTCGTGCGGACGCCCCGGGAGCTCGTGGCGGCGCGCAGCGCGATCGCCGAGGCCGGTCTCCTCGACGAGCCCGGGTTCGAGCTCTGGGTGATGGCCGAGGTGCCTTCCGTCCTCTTCCACCTCCCGCGCTACGCCGAGCTCGGCATCGCCGGGATCTCGATCGGCTCCAACGACCTGACCCAGCTGATGCTCGGCGCCGACCGCGACTCCGAGCTGGTCGCCGAGGTGTTCGACGAGCGGGACGAGGCCGTCGCCGAGTACCTGCGGATGTTGATCCCGCGGGCGCGCGAGCTCGGACTGCAGACCTCGATCTGCGGCCAGGCCCCGTCCGTTCACCCCTCTTACGCGGAGCTGCTGGTCCGGGCCGGGATCGACGCGATCTCGGTCAACATCGACGCAGTCGACCGCGGCCGGAGGCTCGTCGCCGCCGCCGAGCAGCGGGTTCTGCTCGAAGCGGCCCGCCCGTGATCGCGGGTTGACGTGTTTCAGGTCCGGATCCACGGGAGGGGAGGGCAGGGGGTCGTCACCGCGGCCGAGCTGCTTTCGGTCGCCGCATTCGACGAGGGCAAGCACGCCCAGGCGTTCCCGACGTTCGGATCCGAGCGGACCGGGGCGCCGGTCGTCTCCTTCTGCCGGATCGACGACGAGCCGATCCGGGCCCGTGAGCCGATCGCCGAGCCCGACGCGCTGATCGTCCAGGACCCGACCCTCGTCCACCAGGTCGATCTCTTCTCGGGGCTCGGCCCGGACGCCTACGTCCTCATCAACAGCAGCAGCGACGTCGCCGCTCTCGGCCTCGCCGACCTCGGCGACCGCTTCCGCAGCGAGCGGCTGCTGACCGTGCCGGCCACCGCGCTCGCCCGCGAGTACGTCGGGCGGCCGCTCCCGAACGCCGTCCTGCTCGGCGGATTCGCCGCCTTCGCGGGGGTCATCTCGATCGCGGCGGTGGCGAAGGCGCTCCGCGAGCGCTTCCCGGGGGCGGTCGGCGAGGCGAACGTCGCCGGCGCCGAGGCGGCGTACCGGTGGGTCGGGGACGAGATCGGGGGGCTGGTCGGTGCTTGAGCAGCTCGAGGGCTCCCAGGCGGTCGCGAGAACGGTCGCCGCCTGCCGGCCGGAGGTGATCTCCGCCTATCCGATCTCGCCGCAGACCCATATCGTCGAAGCGCTCTCGGACCTGGTCCGGACCGGCGATCTCGACCCCTGCGAGTACATGATGGTGGAGTCGGAGTTCGCCGCGATGTCGGCCTGCATCGGCGCCTCCGCGGCGGGCGCCCGCGCGTATACGGCGACCGCGAGCCAGGGCCTGCTGTACATGGCCGAGGCCCTCTACAACGCCTCCGGGCTCGGGTTGCCGATCGTGATGACGCTCGCGAACCGTGCGATCGGGGCGCCGATCAACATCTGGAACGACCACTCCGACTCGATGTCGCAGCGCGACTCCGGCTGGATCCAGCTCTACGCCGAGACCAACCAGGAGGCGGCCGACCTCCACGTCCAGGCTTTCCGGCTCGCCGAGGAGATCTCGCTGCCGGTGATGGTCTGCATGGACGGCTTCATCCTCACCCACGCCTTCGAGCGGGTCGATCTGCCCACCCAGGACGCGGTCGACTCCTTCCTGCCGGCGTACGAGCCGCGCCAGGTCCTCGACCCGGCCGAGCCGGTGACGATCGGGGCGATGGTCGGACCCGAGGCATTCACCGAGGTCCGGTACCTGATGCACGCCAAGCAACTGCAGGCGCTGGACGCGATCCCGGCGATCGCGTCCGAGTTCGAGGACTCCTTCGGCCGCTCGTCGGGCGGCCTGCTCCGCGGCTACCGGATCGACGACGCCGAGACGGTCGTGGTCGCCCTCGGCTCGGTGCTCGGAACGATCGAGGACGCCGTCGACGAGCTCCGCGAACAGGGGGTCAAGGCCGGAGCCCTCGGCATCAAGTGCTTCCGCCCGTGGCCGCTCGAGGACGTCCGCGACGCGCTCGCGGGGGCGCAGCGGGTGGTCGTGATCGAGAAGGCCTTCGCGGTCGGGGCCGGCGGGATCGTCGGCCAGAACGTGCGGCTCGCCCTCGACGGTCTCGGGATCCGGGTGCACGACGTCGTCGCGGGCCTCGGCGGGCGGCCGATCACGAAACGGTCGCTGCGGTCGCTCTTCGAGGACGTCTTCGCCGACCGGCTCGAGCCCGGCGTCCTGCACTTCCTCGATCTCGACCGCGAGGTGGTCGAGCGCGAGCTCGAGCGGATCCGGAGCCACGCTCGCCCCGGGCCGCACGCCGAGAACATCGTCCGCGAGCTCGGCATCGTCGCCGCGAGGCCGCACTGAGGGGGCGGGAGATGGCCGAGCAGCAGATCAAGGGTTATCAGGCCGGCACGTTCGTGATCGGCAACCGCCTCCTCGACCCCGAGGAGCGCTCGGTCCAGGCGCGCATGGACCGCTCGAACACCCTGACCTCCGGCCATCGCGCCTGTCGCGGCTGCGGCGAGGCGCTCGGTGCCCGCTACGCGCTCGACGCAGCGATGCGGGCGAGCGGGGGCAGGATGATCGCCGCGAACGCGACCGGGTGCCTCGAGGTCTTCTCGACGCCATTCCCGGAGTCGTCGTGGCGGCTGCCGTGGGTCCACTCGCTGTTCGGCAACGCCCCGGCCGTGGCCGCCGGGATGGCCGCGGCGATGAAGGCGAAGGGCCGCGAGGACGTCCGCGTGGTCGGCCAGGCGGGCGACGGCGGCACGGTCGACATCGGCTTCGCCTGCCTCTCGGGGATGTTCGAGCGCAACGACGACGTGCTGTTTATCTGTTACGACAACCAGGGCTACATGAACACCGGCGTCCAGCGCTCCGGCGCGACTCCGCCGGCGGCCCGCACCGCCAACACGAAGCCCGTCGGCGCCGAGCCGGGGAACGTCTTCGGCCAGGGCAAGGACGTGCCGGCGATCGCGATGGCGCACGGGATCCCGTACGTCGCGACCGCCACCGTCGCCGAGCCGCGGGACCTCGAGGCGAAGGTCGAGCGCGCGATGGGGATGCGCGGCGCCCGCTACATCCACGCGTTCGTGCCCTGCCCGCTCGGCTGGGGCTCGGCGTCCGAGGACACGATCCTGCTCGCCCGGCTGGCCAAGGAGACGGGTCTGTTCCCGGTCTTCGAGGCCGAGCACGGCGAGGTGACCGCGGTCTCGCCGATCCGCCGCCGGCAGCCGGTCACCGAGTACCTGCAACGGCAGAAGCGCTTCGCCCACCTGTTCGCACCGACCGAGAACAGCGAGGTGATCGAGCGGATCCAGGCGGGCGCCGACCGCAACATCGCTCGCTTCGGCCTGCTCGCCGGAGCGGAGGGGCCGTGATGGAGAAGCCCTTCGCCATCACGCTCGACGTCGGCTCGAGCCTCGCCAACAAGACCGGTAGCTGGCGCACCGAGCGAGCGGTCTACATCGACCGGCTGCCTCCCTGCAACAACGCCTGCCCGGCCGGCGAGGCGGTGCAGGAGTGGCTGTACGAAGCCGAGGAGGGCGGCGAGGGCTACGAGCGAGCGTGGCGCCGGATCGTCGAGGACAACCCGTTCCCGGCGATCATGGGCCGGGTCTGTTACCACCCGTGCGAGACCGCCTGCAACCGCGGGCAGCTCGACGAGGCGGTCGGGATCAACTCGGTCGAGCGGTTCCTCGGCGATGCCGGCATCGAGCGCGGCTGGACGCTGCCGGGGCCCGCGCCCGACACCGGTAAGCGGGTCCTCATCGCCGGCGCCGGCCCCTCCGGTCTCGCCGCTGCGTACTTCCTCCGCCGCCGCGGCCATGCCGTCACGATCCGCGAGGCGGGCCCGGAGAGCGGCGGGATGATGCGCTGGGGCATCCCCCGCTACCGGCTGCCGCGCGAGGTCCTCGACGCCGAGGTCGCGCGGATCCTGGACCTCGGCGTCGAGCTCGAGACCGGGGCGACCGTCACCGACGCGGAGGCCGCTCTCGCCGAGGGCTTCGATGCGGCATTCCTCGCGGTGGGCGCCCAGATCGGCAAGCGCGCCTACATCCCGGCCGGGTCCGCCGCGCACGTCCTCGACGCGGTCTCGATGCTGCACGGCGTCGAGGCGGGGGAGAGGCCGCTGCTGGGCCGGACCGTCGCCGTCTACGGCGGCGGCGACACGGCGATGGACGCTGCCCGGACCGCGAAGCGGCTCGGCGCCTCCGACGCTGTCGTCGTCTACCGGCGGACCCGCGAGCAGATGCCGGCGCACGACGTCGAGGTGGAGGAGGCGGCCGAGGAGGGCGTGCTGATGCGCTGGCTCTCGACGATCAAGCGCGCCGACGAGGGCCGGCTCGTGATCGAGCGGATGGAGCTCGACGCCACCGGCTTCCCGCAGCCGACCGGCGAGTTCGACGAGCTCGAGGCCGACTCCGTCGTGCTCGCGCTCGGCCAGGACTGCGACCTGTCGCTGGTCGAGGGCGTTCCCGGGATCGAGGTCGACGACGGCGTCGTCGCCGTCGGCCCCAACCTGATGACCGGTAGGCCGGGGATCTTCGCCGGCGGCGACATGGTCCCCGCGGAGCGTTCGGTCACGGTCGCGGTCGGGCACGGCCGCCGGGCGGCCGAGGGCATCGACGCCTGGCTGCGCGGCGCCGAGCCCGAGGCCGGCGCCGAGCCCGCGCTCGCCTCGTTCGAGACGCTCAACACCTGGTACTACGCCGACGCCTCCCGCACCCACCGTCCCCGGCTCGACGCGGTCCGCCGCCAGAGCAACTTCGACGAGGTGGTGGCCGGCCATGACGCGTCGACGGCCCTGTTCGAAGCGCGACGTTGCATGTCGTGCGGGAACTGCTTCTCGTGCGACAACTGCTTCGGCGTCTGTCCCGACAACGCAGTGATCAAACTGGGCCGTCCGGGCGAGCGCTACGAGATCGATCTCGACTTCTGCAAGGGCTGCGGGCTCTGCGTCGCGGAGTGCCCGAGCGGGGCGATTCAGATGGTCCCGGAGGACATCTGAGATTCATCCCCTGCGGTTGACCCGGAGGCAACCGGCGCCGCCCGACCGTCCGATGCGCAAGAATGGCGGGCATGAACTGGGAGAGGCTCGTTCCGGGTAGGCCGTTCATCGCTGCCGCCATGGCGGCGTTCGTCGCGTTGGTGGTGGCCGCGCCGGCCAGCGCCGGCGACCCGATCCTGCAGCCGGCGAGTTATCCCGACATGACCACCTACTCGTGCCGGACCGATGCGATCGACATCCATCCCGGTCAGAACATCAACGACTTCGCGACGACCAAGACCTGCCCGCACGCCGAGGTCGTCCGCGGTCCGGGCAGCGCCGACGTCTTCAATGCCGGGTCGAGCGCCCAGGGCTACGTCACCCGGTTCAAGCCGAGCATGGTCGAGATCAAGCCGGGCGGCAAGCTCGTCACCCCGTCGGTCTGGGACCTGCACCTCCACCACGTCGTCTGGGCCCTCAACGGCAACCCGACGTTCGCCTCGGGCGAGGAGAAGACTGAGGTCAAGATGCCCCAGGGCTACGGGCAGAAGGTCGCCGCCGATCAGAACTGGTTCATCAACCAGATGCTCCACAACCTCGGTCAGTCGGACAACCGTCAGGTCTACCTGACCTGGGAGATCGACTGGGTCCCGGAGACGAATCCGGCGCGGACCGACATCCGCGGGACGAACGTCCGCTGGCTCGACGTGGCGGGCTCACCCCAGGTCTACCCCGTCTTCGACGCCGAGAAGGGCTACGACACCAACGGCGACGACAAGTTCGTGTTTCCCGACGAGGCGCAGAACCCCTCCGACCCCGCGTACGCGGAGGAGGCCGGAAAGATCAGCGCCGCCCGGTCGTGGACCGTGTCCAACCCGAGCGGGTCCACGCTCGTCTTCGGTGCCGGCCACCTGCACCCGGGTGGTGAGAACGTCGCCCTGATGGTCGCGCGCGACGGCGCCGACGCCGGCTCGGCCGCGGGCAACGACCCGTCCGAGGTCAAGAACCTGTTCCAGTCCGACGCCAAGTACTACGAGCCCGCCGGCGCGGTGAGCTGGGACGTGGCCATGGAGGCCACGCGCGCCGACTGGAGGATCAGCCTCGAGCAGGGCGACCGCGTCTTCATCAACGTCACCTACGACGTCAAGCGCGCCTCCTGGTACGAGTCGATGGGAATCCTGCCGCTGGCGGTTGCCGGCGGGAACGACGATCCGCTCGCGAAGGACCCGTTCGACGACGCCGCCGACGTCCAGGCGATGTACGACGAGGGCGGGATCCTCACGCACGGCCGCCTCAAGGAGAACATCGACACGAAGGCCCGCAAGGACCTGAAGCTGCCGAACCCGCGGAAGCTGAAGAGCGGTCCCGCGGTGCCGAGCGGCGGCGTCGACATCCGCAGCTTCAACTACCTGACCGGCGGCTTCACCGCGATCGGCGGGTTCCCGACCAGCCTGATGAAGCCGCCGACGATCGAGTCCGGCGAGACGGTCAGCTTCGACAACCTCGACGCGCTCCCGACTCAGACGAACGAGGAGCAGGCGTGGCACTCGATCACCTCGTGCCGGGCCCCCTGCAACAAGGGCTCCGGGATCGGATACCCGCTCGCGAACGGCCCGATCAAGTTCGATTCCGGCCAGCTCGGCTACGGCAAGGGCTTCAGCTCGGAGGTGACGTCCGGCGACAGCTTCTACGAGACGCCGCCGCTCACCTACAACCCGAACAGGCGCGACGTGATCAAGACCAAGGCCGGCGCGAAGAAGAAGCTGAAGGCGACGACCTACACCTACTTCTGCCGGATCCATCCGCTGATGCGCGGCTCGATCCGGGTCGTCAAGTAACCGATGGGCGGGTTCGCGGGAGTGCGTCGTGGGGTCCGCCGCACGCTGATCGGCGGCCTCGGGGCCGCCGCGCTCGCGCTCGCGGTCGCGCCGAACGCGAACGCCGGCGTCTCGGCGCTGACGGCCCGCGGCAGCGCCGAGCAGGTCCAGGTCACGGGGGCGACCCCGGGCGCCGAGGTGAAGCTCGTCAAGGGCGGCAGCCTCGTCGCGACCCGCTCGGGCGGCGAGCTCGGCGGCGTCGTCTTCCGCAAGGTCGAGCCCGGCGGCGGCTACGCCGTCCGCTCGGAGGGGACGACGACCGAGTCCTTCCGGGTCTTCAGCAACAAATCGGCGCCGCCCGACGAGTCCATCTACGACCAGACGCTCGAGGACGGTTACGGCTACCTCACGACCCGCGACGGCACGAAGCTCGCGATCAACGTCCATCTGCCGTCCGGCTCGGGCCCGTTCCCGACGCTGGTCGAGTACTCCGGCTACGGCTACGCGCGTCCGGGCGGCCCCGAGAGCGGGATCCAGCCGGTCGCGGAGGCGCTCGGCTACGCGGTTGTCGACGTCAACATGCGCGGCACGGGCTGCTCCGGCGGCGCCTTCGACTACTTCGAGCCGCTGCAGTCCCTCGACGGCTACGACATCGTCGAGACCGTCGCCCGTCAAGACTGGGTGGCCGGAAGCAAGGTCGGGATGCTCGGCATCTCCTACGGCGGCATCAGCCAGCTCTTCGTCGCGGCGACGCAGCCGCCGCACCTGGCGGCGATCACCCCGCTCTCGGTGATCGACAACTCCTCGACGACGCTCTACCCGGGAGGGATCCTCAACACCGGCTTCGCGCTCGCCTGGGCTCAGGACCGCGTCGACGAAGCCCAGGCGGCGTCGCCGACGACCGGGCAGCCCTGGGCCTGGCAACGGATCCAGGACGGCGACACCGTCTGTGCCGACAACCAGGAGCTCCATCCCGAGGCGGCCAACCTCCTCGACAAGACCTACAGGAACCGCTACTACCGGCCGAAGGTCGCCGACCCGCTCTCGCCGGTGAAGTTCGTCGACGAGATCGACGTCCCCGTCTTCATGGCCTGCCAGTGGACGGACGAGCAGACCGGCGGTCACTGCCCGACGCTCGTGCGCGCGATGACCGGGACCAGGAAGAAGTGGTTCACCTTCACCAACGGGGTTCACGTCGACTCGCTCGACCCGACCACCTTCAACCGCTGGTACGACTTCCTGCAGATTTACGTCGCGAAGCAGAAACCGGAGTTGAGCCCGGGCGTGAAGGCGCTCGCGCCGGTCCTGTTCCAGGCGTTCACCGGGGTCCCCGGCGTGACCCTGCCCGACGACCCGATCCAGGAGGAGCCCGACTTCGCCTCGGCGAAGGCGGCGTTCGAGGCGCAGAAGCCCGTTCGGATCCTCTTCGACAACGGCGCCGGCGAGTCGCCGTACAAGCCGGTCCCCGGCTTCGAGCGCTCCTTCTCCGACTACCCGCCCGCGAACATGAAGCCCAAGTCCTGGTTCCTCGCCGGCGGCGGCAAGCTCGCGGGCAAGCCGGGCAGCGGGGCCGACGAGTTCACCTGGGACCCGGACGCGCGGCCGCCGACCGACTTCACCGGCGACACCGGCAGCGGGACGAACGGCCTCTGGACGGACAGCCCGAGCTACGACTGGACCCAGAATCCGGCCGGGACCGCGCTCTCCTACGTCAGCCGGCCGCTGAAAAAGGACACGACGGTGCTCGGCGCCGGCGAGGTCCAGGTCTGGGTCCGGTCGGAGGCCAAGAACGTCGACCTGCAGGCGACCGTCACCGAGGTTCGGCCCGACGACAAGGAGACCTTCGTCCAGGGCGGCTGGCTGCGGACCGACGCGCGGAAGATGGATGCCGCCGAGAGCTCGCTGACCGAGCCGTGGCCGACCTTCCGCAAGCGCGACGCCCAGACCCTTCCGAAGGGCCGCTGGGTCAAGGTCCGAATCCCGCTCTACTACCAGGGTCACGTCTACCGCGAGGGCTCGCGCCTGCGGGTGATCGTCTCGGCGCCCGGCGGCGATCAGCCGATCTGGGCGTTCGCGAACGCCGCTCCCGACGGGACGCCCTGGGTCGCGGTGGCGCACTCGCGCAAGCAGCCGTCCCGGCTGGTGTTGCCGGTCACACCCGGCGGTGCGCCGACCGCACTCCCCGAGTGCCCGGCCCTGCGCGGCGAGCCCTGCCGCGACTACGAGCCGCTCGCCAACCAGCGCTTCCGGCGCTGATCCCGCCCGCCACCCGAGGCCGGAACCCGGCCTAGGGGCAGGGGTCTGCGCAGTCGGCCGCGGCGTCCATCCTGGCCTCGAGCCGACGGACGACCTGCGGGTGCCGGGCGGCGACGTTGTGCACCTCGCGCGGGTCGAGATCGCGGTCGTAGAGGTGGAGGCGGCCGGTGGTCTCGTCGCGCCAGAACGCCCATCCCGCCGAGGTCTTGAGCTGTAGCCATGGGCGCCCACCGGGTTTGTGGGACGGCCGTCGCGATCCGATCAGCCGCTCGAGCAGCAGTGCATGGCGGCGGTGATCGCCGAGCAGCGAGTAGCCGTCCGGCGGCAGCGGAGGCGAGACCCCCGCAGCGTCGAGGATCGTCGCCGGGACGTCGACGTTGGCCGTCAGGTCCCCGCGCCTTGCGCCGGCGGTGAAACCGGGTCCGCGAATCACCAGCGGCACCCGTACGGAGCGGTCCCAGGGGACGTTCTTGTCGAAGACGCCGTGCTCGCCGTGGAGCATCCCGTTGTCGGACTGGAAGATGACGTAGGTGTCATCGAGGCGGCCGCTCCGGCGCAGCTGGGCGACGAGAGACCCGACGATCCGGTCGACCGACTGCAGTGACTCGAGCTCTCGGCGCCAGTATCGGTTGGCGGTGCGTCGGGCGGCGCGGTTCCCGGTGAAGTCGGCTCCGAACGGATAGGTCGTTCCCGCGAACGTCCCCAGGTCCCGCGGCGCCGGCTGTGGCGGACAGCGTTGGCGAATGTTGCCGGGGCACGGGCTCCAATGCGGGCTGTGAACCGACAGGGTCAGAATGAACGGCTGGTCACCGGCGGCGGTGATGAAGTCGCGGGCGCGATCGGCGTAGACGGAGTTCTGGTAATCACCGGTGAAGGTGCGGATCTCGCCGTTGTCGCTGAGCTGGTAGTCGAACATGTCGGCCCCTTCCTCGGCGTGGAGGGGGACCAGCCAGTCGTCGAAGCCCGGCGCCGGCTCGATTCCGGCACCGCCCTCCGCGTTGAGGACCTTCCCGATCCAGCCCGTCCGGTAACCGGCACCGTCGAGCGCCGTATAGAGCGTTCGGCTGAAGTCCATCGCCGCATACCCGTAGGGGAACAGATTGCTGAGCACGCCGTGGTTGTGCGGGTACTGACCGGTCAGGAAGGTCGCACGCGAGGGACAGCAGAGGGGCTGGACCGTGTTGTAGTCGGTGAATCGGGTGCCACGGCGAACGAGAAGCCGCTTCGTCTTCGCCATGAGATCGAGGCTGTCGATCGTCTGATCGTCGGTGAGGATGTGCAGGAAGCTCGGCTGCTCGACGGCCGCCGCCGGGCGCTCGGGCTCGCCGGCGGACGCCGTGGCCAAAGGACAGGCCGCGATCAACGCCACGGCGAATGCGGCCGCACAGCTCGGAATCGACCCCCTCATCGCGGCGGATGGTAGAGCGATCCCACCCGCGCGACCGACCGTCGCTCCGTCCACCGCTCAAGGGAGACTGCCGATGAGCCGAACTGGCTGACGTGAACCGAAGGGGAATCGTGGGGACGAAGAGGGTGTAGCGCGATGAGCTTGATGCTCTACAGGCTCAGCCACCTCTGCATGCGCCACCGGCGCGTCGTCCTCGGCCTCTGGGCGGGGCTTCTGGTCGTGCTGATCGCCCTCGTCGCCACCGTCGGCGCCCAGACCTCGGACGACCTGACGCTTCCGGGGACCGGCTCGACCGAGGCCACCGACCTGCTCGACCGCTACCTGCCCGAACAGGCGAACGGCACAAACCCGCTGGCCCTCGAGGTGACCGACGGCAGGCTCGACGAGGGCAAGTACAAGACGGCGGTGGACGAGACCGTGGCCGCCTACCGCAAGGATCCGGGCGTCGAGAAGGCCGTCAGCCCGCTCTCGAGCAAGGGCGGGGACGCGCTGACCAAGGACGGAAAGATCGGCTACATCTCGCTGACGCTCAGGGCGGGGCCCGACACGCTGACCGAGGAGCACGCCGAGAACCTCGTCGCCGTCGCGGCGCCCGCCGAGCGGGCCGGCATCGCCACCTCGGCCGGCGGCTACCTCGGACAGCAGGCTTCGTCGCCGAGCACCCACGCGAGCGAGGTGCTCGGAATCCTCGCGGCGATGGTGATCCTGCTGTTCACGTTCGGGACGGCGGTGGCGATGGCGATGCCGATCACGACGGCGATCCTCGGAGTCGTCATCGGCCTCTGCGCGATCGCCCTCGGCGGCCACGCGATCGAGATCCCGAGCGTGGCGCCGACGCTCGGCACGATGATCGGCCTCGGCGTCGGCATCGACTACGCGCTGTTCATAGTCACCCGGCACCGGCGCGGGATGCACGACGGCCTCGACCCCGACGAATCGATCGCGCGCGCCTGCGCGACCTCCGGCAGCGCCGTCGCCTTCGCCGGCGGGACCGTGGTCATCGCGCTGCTGTCGCTGCGGTTCGCCGACATCCCGATCGTCAGCGCGCTCGGATACAGCGCCGCGATCGTGGTCGTCGTCGCGGTCTGCGTGGCGCTGACGCTGTTGCCGACCTTCCTGTCGCTCCTCGGTCACCGGATCGAATCGCTGCCGATCGGCCGGCTCCACAAGCCCGAGCAGCGCGACCACAAGTCGGCCTTCTTCGAGCGGATGGCGCGGTTCGTCGGACGCCACCCGTGGTCTTCGGGAGTGGTCGCGATCATCATCATGATCGCGCTCGCGCTGCCGGCGCTCGACATGCGGCTCGGCCAGCAGGACTACGGCCAGTTCCCTGAGTCGACGACGGTGCGACAGGCCTACGACACCCTCGACAAGGGCTTCGGGCCGGGCGTCAACGGCCCCTTCCTGATCGCGGTCAGGTTCGAGCCGCCCGCCCACAACGACCAGAAGCAGCTGAACCAGCTCGAGCAGCAGCAGAAGCAGCAACAGCAGCAGGCGACCGCGCAGGCGAACGAGATCGCGCAGCAGCTCGTGGCCGAGGGCGTCCCTCCGGACGAGGCCCAGCAGCAGGCCGAGGAGGATGTGCAGCCGAGCCAGAAGCAGGAGCAGCAGTACGACCAGCAGAAGCAGTACCTGCAGTCGACGGCGAGCGACCCCGACCTCGTCCACCTCGAGAAGCAGATCGGCAAAGCGCAGGGCGTCAAGTCGGTGTCGCAGGCGAAGGTGAGCGGCAACGGCAAGGCGGCGGTGTTCTCCGCGATCCCGACCACCGGGCCGTCGGCCGAGGCGACGTCCGACCTCGTCAGCCGGCTTCGCGACGACGTCATCCCGCCGGCGACGAAGGGGACGGCTCTGACCGCCTACGTCGGCGGCAGCACCGCCGCCTACGTCGATCTCGCCGACGTCATCGGCGACAAGCTGCCGCAGGTGATCATCACCGTCGTCGCCCTGAGCTTCCTGCTGCTGGTCGTCGCCTTCCGCTCGATCCTCGTGCCGCTGACCTCGGCCGCGATGAACCTGCTCTCGGTGGCCGCCGCCTACGGCGTTCTCACCGCCGTCTTCGAGAAGGGCTGGGGCGTCGAGCTGATCGGGCTCGACCACCCGATACCGATCGTCAGCTTCGTCCCGCTGCTGATGTTCGCGATCCTCTTCGGGCTCTCGATGGACTACCAGGTGTTCCTGGTCTCGCGGATCGGCGAGCGTTATCTCGAGCTCGACCGCGACAACCACGAGGCGGTCGTCGAGGGGCTCGCGACCAGCGCCCGGGTGATCACGTCGGCCGCCCTGATCATGGTCGTCGTCTTCTCGAGCTTCGTCCTCAACGGCAACCCGACCGTCAAGCAGTTCGGCATCGGAATGGCCGCGGCGATCGCGATCGACGCGACGGTCGTCCGGTGCCTCCTCGTCCCCTCGGTGATGATGCTGCTGGGCCGCTCGAACTGGTGGCTGCCGGGGTGGATGGAGAGGATCATCCCCCGCGTCGGCCTCGAGACCGAGGACGCGTTGCCGCCGCTCGGCCCGGACGGCAGGGCCCAGCCGCGCGGCTGAGGTTTCGTCCGGCCCGCCGATGAGTTCGCCGGCTGTCGGCGGTCTTATCCTCGAGAACAACCGAACGGGGCCCCGCGGCCCCGAGGCAGGAGGCACGATGTTCACGCAGACGCAGGCGTTCAGCGGTTTCTCGGTCGACGACATCGAACGGGCCCGCGAGTTCTACGGCGACACCCTCGGGCTCGAGATCGAGGAGCTGCCGCCGCACGGCCTGCTCCGGCTCCGGATCGAGGGCGGCAATCCGACGCTCGTCTACCCGAAGGAGGATCACGAGCCGGCCTCGTTCACGATCCTCAACTTTCCCGTCGCCGACGTCGAGGGCACCGTCGCGGCGCTGCGCGAGCGCGGGGTCGAGTTCGAGCGGTACGAGGGAACGCCGATGGAGACGGACGAGCAGGGGGTATTCCGCGGCGGGGGACCGCTGATCGCCTGGTTCAAGGACCCGGCCGGCAACGTGCTCTCGGTGGTCGAGGGCTGAGCTCAGCCCGCGTCGGCTGGCGTCGTCCCGACGCCGCCGACGAGCAGCCCGGAGCCGAGGTGGGCACCGAGGACCGGGCCGACCTCGGTGCAGAAGAGCGGCGACTTGCCGAGGATCTCCTCGCCGCGTTCGACCAGCCACGCTGCGTCCTCGGGCGACTGCGCGTGCTGGACGATCCAGTCGGTTGCGCCGCGGTCGCGAAGGACCTCGAGGTAGGACTCCATCCGGGCGAGGGCGCGGCTCTTGGTCCGGACCTTGTCGACCGGGGTGATCTCGGTCCCGAACGTGAGGATCGGCTTCACCTTCAGCGCCGAGCCGAGCAGCGCCTGGGCGGCGCCGATGCGGCCGCCACGCCGCAGGTACTCGAGCGTGTCGAGGCAGAACCACATCTCCAGGGACTCGCGCGTCCGCCGCGCCTCGGCGACGACAGTGCTCGCGTCGGCGCCGAGCTGGGCGCAGCTCGCGGCTGACAGCACCAGGCAGCCGAGGCCGCCCGCGCCCGTCTGGGCGTCGACGACCTCGATCCTGCCGGCGTGGCCGCGCCGGGCCAGCGAGCGTGCCGCCTCGCGGGCGCTGTCGCAGGTTCCGGAGATCCCGGACGCGATGTGGATCGAGACGACGTCGCGGCCGGCGGCGATCTCGGGCTCGTAGACCGCCTCGAAGTCGCCGACCGAGGGCTGCGAGGTCGTCGGCAGCTTCGGCGTCTCGCGGAGACGCCGGTAGAACTCGCCGAGGTCGTCCCAGGCGTCCTCGCGTTCCATCTCGCCGTCCCAGCCGACGTAGAGGCTGACCCGGCGGACGTCGAGCCCGTCGAGCAGCTGGGGCGGGACGTACGAGGTCGAATCGGTCACGACGACGACCTCGCGCTGCTCGGCTCCTGGGTTGCTCACGGTCGGCAACATACGCTGAATCGCCGATTCGAACGGCGCCGCTCCACTTTCCTGTAAGAAGGGACGCTGATGGAGCCGCGGCGATGAGCAGGTGGGCAGTCCTCGTCGTCCTCGGGGCGGCGCAGTTCCTGATGGTGCTGGACCAGGCGGTGATGAACGTCGCCATCTCCCAGCTCGTCGAGGACTTCGATACCACCGTGACGACGATCCAGGCCGTGATCGCCCTCTACGCGCTGGCGATGGCGGCGCTGATGATGACCGGCGGGAAGATCGGCGACATCATCGGCCGGCGGCGGGCGTTCGCGATCGGGATGGTCATCTACGGGACCGGATCGGCGTTGACGGCGGCCTCGTGGAGCGTCCCGAGCCTGATGCTCGGATGGTCGATCCTCGAGGGGATCGGCGCCGCGCTGGTCCTGCCGGCGCTCGTCGCGCTGACCGCCGCGACCTACAAGGGCGAGAGCAGGGCGATCGCCTACGGCGTCCTCGGCGGGATCGCGGGCGCCGGGATCGCGGTCGGGCCGATCCTCGGCGGCTGGGCGACAACGGAGCTGAGCTGGCGCGTCGTCTTCATCGGCGAGGTCGTGGTCGCGATCGCGATCCTGCTCTCCACCCGCCTGATTCCCGAGCCCGAGCGCGAGGGTCCGCGGCCGAGCCTCGACTGGGTCGGCGCGGCCGCTTCGGCGCTCGGTCTCGCGTTGCTCGTCCTCGGCGTCCTGCAGGCGAGCAACTGGGGCTGGCTGCGTCCGCTCAACTCGCCGATCGAGCCGTTCGGCTTCTCGCTGACCCCGTTCGTCGTCGCCACCGGCGCGCTCGTGCTCGCGGGCTTCCGGGCCTGGGAGCGACGCCGCGAGGAGCGCGGCGACGAGCCCCTCGTCCACTTCCGCCTCTTCGGCAACGGAATGCTCCGCGGCGGGCTGACGATGCTGCTCGCCCAGAACCTGATCCTGATGGGGATCTTCTTCACCGTCCCGCTGTTCCTGCAGATCGTCCAGGGCCTCGACGCGCTCGAGACGGGCGTCCGGATGCTGCCCGCCTCCGTCGGCCTGTTCGTCAGTGCCCTCGCCGGCTCCGCCCTGGCGAAGCGGTTCCCGGCGCGGCCGCTCGTCCGGACCGGTCTCGGGATCACCTTCGTCTCGACGCTGCTCCTGCTCGACACCGTGGACGCCACGCTCGACTCGACCTCGTTCCTGATCGCGATGGGGGTACTCGGGGTCGGCATGGGCCTCGTCGTCTCCCAGCTCGGGAACGTCGTCCAGTCCTCGATCGGGGAGTCCGATCGCAGCGAGGCCGGCGGCCTTCAGAACACCGCCGCCCAGCTCGGCTCCTCGCTCGGCACCGCGCTGCTCGGCGCGGTCGTCATCACCGGGCTCATCTTCGCCTTCTCCGCCAACGTCGCCTCCGACGCGCGAATCTCAGCCGACGTCAAGCAGGAGGTCGACGTCAAGCTCTCGTCCGGCGGCTCGTTCGTCTCCTCCGATCAGGTCCGTGCGACCGCCGAGGCAGCGGGCGTCACCCCGGCCGAGGCCGATGCGCTCGTCGAGGGCTATGAGTCGGCGCAGATCAACGCGCTGAAGACCGCCTTCCTCTTCGCCGGGTTGATCGTGCTCGCGTCCTTCTGGGCGGCGCGGAACCTCCCGACCGAGCGGTTCGAGGAGATCGACGCCGCCCGGGCGCCGCCGGAGCTCGCCGCCGCGGATGCCTGAGGCGGTCGTCTTCGATCTCGACGGCGTCCTGCTCGATTCCGAGCAGCGCTGGAACGAGGCGAAGGAGTCGGTGGCGCGGGAGTCCGGCGGCGGCTGGCGCGAGGACGCCGCCGAGACGATGATGGGCATGAGCTCGCCCGAGTGGTCCGCGTGGATGCGGGACGCGCTCGGGGTGCCGCTGAGCGCCGCGGCGATCAACGACGCGGTGGTCGAGCGGATGGCCGCCGGCTACGCGGCGGGTCTGCCGCTGCTGCCGGGAGCGATCGGCGCGGTGCGGGGGCTGGCTGAGCGCTGGCCGCTCGGCCTCGCCTCGTCCTCGAACCGCGAGATCATCGACGCGTTCCTGGAGATCGCGGAACTGGGCGATGCCTTCGCGGTGACGCTCTCCTCCGAGCAGGTCGGACGGGGCAAGCCTGCCCCCGACGTCTACCTCGAGGCGGCGCGGCTGCTCGGCGCCGATCCGGCGAACTGCGTCGCCGTCGAGGACTCCGGCAACGGCCTCCGCGCGGCCGCCGCCGCCGGGATGGCGGTGATCGCGGTCCCGAACCCCCACTACCCGCCGCCGGCCGACGCGCTCGAGCTCGCCGCGGCAACCGTTGCGACCCCGGGCGAGCTCACGCCCGAGCTGGTCGAGAGTGTCGCCGCGCAGCGGCCGTAGACTCGCGCCGTGCCCTTTCCCGAACCCGCCACCGAGGAGCGGCTGCGCGACGAGGTTCGCGAGCTGGCTCGCGAGCTGATCCGGATCGACACGTCGAACCCTCCCGGCCGCGAGTCGATCGCGGCCGAGTTCATCGCCGGCTACCTCGCCGAGGCCGGGGTCGAGGCGGAGCTGGCCGGTCCCGATCCCGAGCGGATGAACCTGATCGCGCGGATCGAAGGCGCGGGGGAGGGCCCGTCGCTGATGCTGATGGCGCACACCGACGTCGTGCCGGCGCCGGACGCCGACTGGACGGTCCCTCCCTTTGCCGGCGAGGTCCGCGACGGCCGCGTCTACGGCCGCGGCGCCGCCGACATGAAGGGCGAGCTCGCATCGCGGATCGTTGCCTTCGCCGAGCTCGCCCGCAGCGGCGAGCGGCCGGCCGGCGACGTCGTCCTGATCGCCGAATCCGACGAGGAGCGCAACACCGCCGACGTCGGGATGTCGTGGCTGGTCCGCGAGCGCGACGACATCCGCTGCGACTACGCCCTCAACGAGAGCGGCGGCATGGTCCTCGAGCTCGCCGGAGGGCGCCGGGTCGTGACGATCTCGATAGGCGAGAAGCAGGCAGCGTCGCTCCGGCTGCGCTTCTACGGCCGCGCCGGCCACGCGTCGGTCCCGGCCGGCGCCGACAACGTCCTCGCCCGCGCCGCCGAGGCCGTCCGCAGGCTGATCGCCCACGACGCCCCGGCCGAGCTGACTCCGCCGATCGCGGCGGCGCTCGACGGCCTCGGTGCGCCCTCGGGCGACCCCGCGGTCGCCATCGAGTGGGCGTCGGATCAGCACCCGGTCCTCGCGGGGATGGTCCCGGCGATGACGCGGATGACGATCACCCCGACCGGTCTGCAGACCCATGAGCCCGCCAACGTGATCCCGCCGTTCGCCGACGTCATCTGCGACTGCCGGGCGCTGCCCGGGCAGGGCCTCGACGACGTCCGCGAGCAGCTCGACCGGGCCCTCGACGGGATCGCCTACGAGCTCGAGCCGCTAGAGC
This sequence comes from Conexibacter sp., assembly GCA_018263295.1. Taxonomy (GTDB): domain Bacteria; phylum Actinomycetota; class Thermoleophilia; order Solirubrobacterales; family 70-9; genus RHKX01. The sequence continues at coordinate 6,776 of JADFCZ010000060.1, read as the reverse complement.
CGCTCGAGGGTGGCACCGAGTCGCCGACCGACACGCCGCTCTACGCGATCTGCGAGGAGTACGTGCGGGAGCGGCTCCCGGGGGCCGAGCTGCTGCCGATCGTGTCTCCCGGGTTCACGGACTCGCACTGGGTCCGCGAGGCTCACGGGACGGTCGCCTACGGCTTCGCGCCGGTCTTCTCGACCCCGTTGGCTGTCTACCTCGACGGCATGCACGGCGCCGACGAGGCGATCGACGTCGCCGACCTCGCCGAGATGACGGCCTTCAACCTCGCGGCCGTCAGATCCCTGCGCTGACTCGCCCCGACTCGACCCCCTCGAGCGTCGCGACGACCAGCTCGCCGATCGTGTCGAGGTCGTAGCCGCCCTCCTGGACGATCGCGGTCGGCAGCCCGAGTCCGCCGAGCAGCTCGCCCGCGCCGCGGTAGCCCTCGGCGGTGACCTCGAGCGGGCTCTCGGGATCGCCGCCGGCGGCGTCGACGCCGAGCGCGACGACGATGCCTCCCGCGCCGGCCGAGCCGGCGAACTCGCAGAGCTCGGCTACGGACTCCAGCCAGGGGCCGTCCCCGGTCCCGGGGGCGAGCGGCAGGTTCAGGTTCGCGCCCTCACCGTCGCCGGCGCCGCGCTCGGAGGCGAAGCCGAGGAAGTGGGGGAACCAGCCCGCGCCGGGGTCGACGTGGACCGAGCCCGTGGCGACCGTCGGATCCGACCAGAAGATCGACTGCGCGCCGTTGCCGTGGTGGGCGTCGACGTCGAGGATCGCCACCGGCCCGCCGAGCGAGTCGCGCAGCATCCCGGCCGCGGCGGCGGCGTTGTTGAGGTAACAGGAGCCGCCGTAGGCATCGCGGGTGGCGTGATGGCCCGGCGGCCGGCAGCACGCGTAGGCGACGCCGTCGATCGCGGCCGTCCCCGCGGCCGTGATCGCCGCATCGAGGGCGCAACGCGCCGCATCCCATGTGCCCGATCCGATCAGCGTCATCGTGTCGAAGCACCAGCGGCCGGCGCGGGCCGTGACGGCGGCCGGGACCGGGACCGGGAGGTCGCCGACGAGGCCGGGGTGGGGGAAGAGGTAGGGGACGACCCGGTCCTGCCCGGGATCGTCGGTGAGGCCGTCCTGCTCCCAGAGCGACCACGCGTCCCGCAGCCACCGGACCATCTCCGGGTCGTGGAAGCGCAGCGCGAGCTCATCCTCCGCCCGCTCGGCGGCCATGGATGGCGCACCGGCGTCTTCGAGCGCAGCGCGGACCCGGATCGTCCGCTCGGGCACCTCCGTACCCGGCGTTCGCACACCCACCCAGATCTCACCGCCGGGCTCGTGGGCTCGCTGCTGTTCGTCGTAGACGACCGGGATCGACAGGGGCATGCGAGTGGTTCGTATCAGGCATGATCGGTCGATGGCCTACGACGAAGAGCTCGCGTTCCGGGTCAGGGCGATTCTCGACGACGAGGACGGGTTGACCGAGCGGGCGATGTTCGGCGGCCTCGCTTTCCTGCTCGACGGCAACATGGCGATCGTCGTCAGCGGCCGCGGCGGCCTGATGGCGCGGGTCGACCGCGAGCAGGCGGACGGCCTCCTCTCCGAGCCCGGGGTGGCGCCGTTCGAGATGCGGGGCAAGCCGATGGCGGGCTGGCTCCGGGTCGATGCCGCCGCGGTGGGGGAGGACGCCGAGCTGCGGCCCTGGGTCGAGCGCTGCGTCGCCTTCACCCGCTCGCTGCCGCCGAAGTAGTGGACCTGCGATTCCCCCCTTGACAGCCGGGACCGCGGGCGCATAGGTTCTTAACGATCGTTCATTTGACTACGGAGACGGCAGATGACATCGGGGAGGACCTCGGGGCCGGGAGGGTCATCGCGCCGCCGCGCGCACTCCCGCAGCCCGCGGAGCGGCTCGACGCGGCCCCGCCGGTGCGCCCGCGCGAGTTCGAGCTCGCGGTCGAGCGGCTCTGCCTCGATTCGACCTCCTTCCGGAACATCCGCGAGCGCGCCGGAGCCGATCCCGCCGCGATGGGGGAGCGGATCGCGGCGATCGTCGCCGAGCGCGGCAAGATGCACAACCCCGAGACCGACTCCGGCGGCGTCCTGCTCGGCACCGTGACCGCCGTCGGCGACGACTTCACGGACCCACCCGCCATCGGCGAGCGGATCGTCAACCTGGCGTCGCTGACTTTGACGCCGCTTCGGCTCGACGCGGTCACGGCCGTCGATCCGCACAACGCACATGTTCTCGTCGAGGGGACCGCCTACGTCCCTCAGCGGGCACCGTGGGGACCCCTTCCCGGCGACATCCCGACCACCACGGCGATCGAGCTCTACGACGTCTACGGGGCCGGCTCCCACACCCGCGATCTCGCGCCGCAGCGGGGGACGGTGGTCGTCCTCGGCGCCGGCCACGGCGGCAAGCTCGCCCTGGCGGCCGCGCGAGACGCGATGGACGGCGGCACCGTAGTCGCGGTCGACGTCGACGCCGCCGCGATCGACAAGGTCAGCTCGCTCGGCCTCTGCGACGTCGGCGTCGTCGCGGATCTCCGCGACCCGCTCGGCGCTCTCGAGGCGGTCGAGGCCGCAGGCGTCGGGCCCGCGGACCTGACGGTGGTCGTCGTCAGCGCGACCGGTTGCGAGGCGACGGCGATCCTGCTCACTGCGCAGGGCGGGACGATGCTCTTCTACTCGATGGCGACCAGCTTCCAGACAGCGGCACTGACCGCCGACGGCCAGTCCGCGGACGTGAAGATGATGATCGGCAACGGCTTCGCGCCCGACTCCGGGAGCTACGCGCTCGACCTCTATCGGCGGACGCCGGCACTGCGCGAGGCCTACGCGGGAGGGGTCGTCGGGGCATGACGGCAGCGGGCGTCCACAGCATCGCGACTCGCTGGCAGGACCTCGACGGCAACGGCCATGTCAATCACGCAGTCGTCTTCACCTACCTGGAGGAGGCGCGCGACGCGTTCCTGCGCGAGCACGGGATCGATCGCGACGAGTACCTCGTCGGCCGCTGCTCGGTCGAGTTCACCGGCGAGATCGTCCCCGGCGAGGAGGCGGTCGGCGTCGAGATCGGCATCCGCGAGCTCGGGACCAAGAGCCTGCGGACGGCGGAACGGATCTTCGACCCGGCGGGCGAGCCCGTCGTCGAGGCGGAGTTCGGGCTCGTCCTCTGGGACCCGGTGGCGCGTGCCACACGGGCGATAACCGACGCTGAACGCGCGTCGCTGAGCCGATCGGAGGTGGTGCGCGGATGAGCGCCTGGAACGAGAACCCCGTCGTCGTCACCTGCGCCATCACCGGCGCCGACGTCTTCCGGGAGAACAACCCGAACATCCCCTACACGACGAAGGAGATCGCCGACTCGGCGATCGGCGCCGCGGCCGCCGGCGCGACGATCGCCCACCTCCACGTCCGCGAGGATGACGGCACGCCGAGCGGGCGGCCCGAGCTCTTCGTCGACGTCATCGACCGGATCCGGGCGGAGTGCGACATCCTGACGATGGTCTCCACCGGCGGCTCCAACGACATGACGATCGAGGAGCGGACGACCGGCCTCGAGGCGAAGCCGGATATCTCCGGGGTCGAGTCCGGATCGATGAACTTCGGGGACGATACCTTCATCACCCCGCCGCCAGCCGGCCGCGGGATCGTCGAGCGCGCCCGCAGCCAGGGCATCGCGCTCGAGGTCGAGGTCTTCGACGTCGGGCACGTGATCTCCGCGGTCCGCTGGCTCGAGCAGGGGATCATCGAGGAGCCGATGACGATCAACCTCGTCTTCGGCGTCCCGGGCGGGATCGACGCCTCCCCGGAGGCGCTCGACGCGATGCTCAGGCCGCTGCCGCCGGAGACGTTCTGGACGGTCACCTGCATCGGCCGCCACCACCAGCGGATGATGGCCCTGGCCCTGCTCCGCGGCGCGCCCGGGATCAGGACCGGCCTCGAGGACGTCGCCTATATCAGCCGCGGCGTCCACGCTCCGTCGAACGCGGCCCTGGTCGAGAGGGCCGTCGACCTGTCGCGCACGCTCGGCCGCGAGGTCGCCACCCAGGAGCAGACGAGGGAGCTGCTCGGGCTTGCCTGACCCGGCCGAGATCACAGCGCCGCGGCGCGGGCCCGAGACCCGGGAGGCGATCGACCGGGCCGCCGTCGACCTCTTCGCCGAGCTCGGCTATCACGCGACCTCGATGCGGGCACTGGCCGCCGCCGCCGAGGTGCAGCCGGCGGCGATCTACCACTGGTACCAGAGCAAGGAGGCGATCCTCGTCCACCTCCAGGACGACTTCATGGAGCAGCTGACCGCCCGCGTGGTCGCCGCGATGGAGGAGCACGACCGGGCCGCGTTCAAGCTCGCCGCAGCGGTCCGCGAGCACGTCGTCTACCACGGGCTGCACACGAGCGAGGCGTTCGTCACCGACAGCGAGATCCGGGCGCTCACGCCCGCGCCGCGCCGCGCCCTGATCGCCCAGCGCGACGCCTACCAGGCCATGTTCGGCGGCCTGATCGGCGACGGCATCCGCGAGGGCTCGCTGCGGGCCTCCGACGTCCGCGTCGCCACCTACGCGATCCTCCTCCAGTGCACCGGCGTCGCGCTCTGGTTCGACCCGGCCGGACCGCTCACCCTCGACGAGGTCGCCGCCCGCCACGTCGAGCTCGTGCTCGGCTCGCTCGGCGCCGAGCAGGAGCTGATCGACGCGGCAAACGAGGCGGTCGGGCGCCGGCCGGTGGGAGCGGGAGCCTGATGGCGATCAAGCCCCCGGCGCTCCCGGAGAAGGCGACGATCGCCGTCGTCGCGCCGGCGAGCCCGCCGCAGACCCGCTCGGAGATCGAGCAGGCGACTCAGTACTTCGAGTCGCGCGGTCACGAGGTCGTCTTCGGCCCCAACGTCCGCAACGTCCACGGCTACCTCGCGGGCACCGACGAGGAGCGCGCAGCCGACCTGCAGTGGGCGCTGAGCGAGCCCGGGATCGACATGGTCCACGCGCTCGAGGGCGGCTACGGCACCGCCCGCCTGCACCCGCTGATCGATTGGGACTCGCTCGGGGACCCGCGCATCGTCTGCGGCTTCAGCGACCTCACCGCGCTGCACCTCTTCGTCGCCGCCCACGCCGGATGGATCAGCTTCTACGGTCCGAGCTTCCTCCGGTTCACGCGGACCAAAGGCGACTACCAGCTCACTCCCGAGACCGAGGAGTGGTTCCACCGGGCGCTGAAGCCCGAGCCGCTGGGGAAGGTCTTCGAGGACCCGGAGGAGCCCTACGTGCTGACCCTCGGCGAGGGCATCGCCGAGGCGCCGCTCGTCGGCGGCTGTCTGACCCTGCTCTGCTCGAGCATCGGCACCCCCTACGAGGTCCAGACCGACGGTTGCATCCTGATCGTCGAGGACCTCGACACCGAGTTCTACCTCGTCGACACGGCCCTCAACCACCTGCGCCTCGCCGGCAAGCTCGACAACATCGCCGGCTTCGCGTTCGGGACGAGCGTCAACCTCGGCGCGCAGACCAAGGCCGAGGGCCCGGAATCGACGCTCTCGATCGAGGAGATCCTCGATGAGCTGATCGCCCCACTCGGCGTCCCGGCGATCTCGAACGTGCCGTTCGGGCACGGCAAGCACCTGGCGACGATGCCGCTCGGCGCGATGGCGCGGATCGACGGCGGCGGCAAGACCCTGGAGATATTGGAGGCAGCAGTCGAATGACGCTCGCAAGCAAGCTCATCGGTTCGATCCTCGTCCTCGCCGGGACGATCGTCGTGGCCCTCGCGGCCGTCGGCGGTGCCGCGGCGCAGGACTCGGGCGAGACCGGAGCCACCCTGAAGATGGGCTGGGCCCAGGACGTCCGGACGATGAGCCCGTTCTTCGGCTACGACGAGGAGAACTTCGTCATCTGGTCGCTGAACTACGACCTGCTGGTCAACTTCGATCCCGAGACCCTCTCTCCGTCTCCCGGTATCGCCGAGAGCTGGGAGATCTCCGAGGACCGCAAGACGGTCACCTTCAAGCTCGAGAGGGGACTGAAGTGGTCCGACGGCAAGCCGATCACCTCGAAGGACGTCAAGTGGTCCCTGGACACGCTCGGCAGCGAGGGAGCGCTGTTCACCGGCTACACCGACAACGTCACCTCGATCGAGACGCCGGACAAGTACACGGTCGTCGTCAAGACGAAGAGGCCGGACGCCCGGATCGTCGGCGGCCTGTTCCTCTACATCATGCCCGAGCACATCTGGGGCAAGGTCCCGGTCGACGAGCTCGGCTCGTACGAGCCGAAGCTGCCGATCGTCGGCAGCGGCCCCTACATCGTCACCGAGTACGAGCGGGGACGGATCGTGACGATGGACCAGAACCCGGAATGGCGCGGCGAGCCCCAGCCCTTCGACCAGCTCGAATTCATCAAGTACGGGACCCAGGACGCTGTCGAGCGAGCCCTGACCCTCGGCGAGGTCGACTTCGTCCGCGAGGTCGAATCGTCGAGCTTCGAGCGCCTGAACAGCCGGGATGACATCACCACCCTGAGCTCCCCGTCCGCCTCCTACACCGAGATGGCCTTCAACCTCTGCCCCGAGAATCTCTGCCCCGAGGGCGAGCGTAACCCCGCGGTCCTCGATCCGGCGGTCAGGCAGGCGACGGCCTATGCCGTCGACCGCGGGAGGCTGAACGAGATCGCGTCCCAGGGGACGTCGTTCGTCGCCAACGGGCTCCTGCCCTCGTACTACCGCGACTTCTATACCGAGCCCGATCAGACCTATCCCTACGACCCCGAGATGGCGAAGCAGATCCTCGACGACGCGGGCTGGGTCCC
>JADFCZ010000059.1 GCA_018263295.1 Conexibacter sp. | reverse complement strand
GCTCGAGGCGCTCGAGATGCTTCCACCGCAGCAGCCGCCGGTTCTCGGCGCTCTCAGCGACAGGCGCGGTTCGCTGGTCCGGATCGCCACCGCGCTCCGCGAGGAGCTGACCGAGCTCGAGGCCTCGCTCGACAGCCCGCAGCTGTTCTCCGGCTACGAGCCCGAGGACGAGCGCTGGCGGCAGGTCTTCCGGCTGCGCGAGCAGCTCCGCGAGGTCGACGGCCTGATCCGCCGCCTCGAGGACGAGCTCTACACGGACATGTTCTCGGGCAGCAGCCCGATCAACGCCTGACGGGCAAGTCCGAGCGACTGCGAAGCGGAAGCGAGGACTTCGGCGAGCCTGCGAGGCGTCGGATCAAGGAAGAGGGAGGCGAAGCGACCGCCAGGTCGTGAGCCGACCGATGACGCCGAGCCGGCGTCTCGCAGGCCGCCAAAGCGGGTGAGGGGAATCGAACCCCCGTCACCAGCTTGGGAAGCTGGTGCTCTGCCATTGAGCTACACCCGCGGGGGCGCTCATTCTAGGCAGCGCGAACGCGTCGCACCTCTAACCTTCGCCGCCGTGTCGAACCGTGGATTCATCACCATCCTCGCCGCCGTCGCCTTCATCGCGCTCCTGGCTTTCGGGCTGATCGCCAAGAAGGGCGCCGACATCGCCGTCGGCGAGCCGGCGCCGGACGCGCCGATCGAGAAGCTCGAAGGTGACGGCACGATCAGCCTCTCCGACTACCGCGGCCAATGGGTGCTCGTCAATTTCTGGGCCTCGTGGTGCAAGCCGTGCGAGGACGAGTCGCCCGCGATCGAGCAGTTCTCGCGCAAGCACGCCGATGAGATGACGGTGCTCGGGATCAACTCCGAGGACAACAGCGTCGATGCCGGCGCGTTCATCGACGAGTACGGACTGAGCTGGGACATGGTCAAGGACACCGGCGACCGCAGCGACGCCTATGGTGTCCTCGGGTTCCCGGAGTCCTTCCTCGTCGACCCCGACGGCAATCTCGCGTTGATCCAGCGCGGGCCGATGGACGAGCAGTTCCTGAACGAGCGGGTCGCGCCGCTGATCACCGGCGCTACCGCGGAGCAATGACCCGCATCGCCGCGCTCGCGGCGGCGCTGCTCGCGCTGGCGCTTCCCGCCGCCGCGACGGCGACGAACGCCTCGCTGCCCGACATCGAGGACGAGGTGATGTGCACGATCTGCGGGACGACCCTGCAGCTCTCGAACTCGCCTCAGGCCGAGCGCGAGCGCGTCTTCATCAACGAGCTGATCGCCCAGGGCAAGAGCAAGGAGCAGATCAAGGCCGCCCTCGTCGACGAATACGGGCCCGAGGTGCTCGCGGTGCCCGACGACGAGGGCTTCGACCTGATCGGCGGCTGGGTGCTGCCGGTCGTCGCGGTCATCGTCGGCGCCGTGCTGGTCGCGCTCGCCGCCCGGCGCTGGCGCCGCGACCAGCGCCGCGACGAGGCCGAGGCCCCCGCGGCCGCGGGCCCCGACCCCTCCTCGGACGAGGCCAAGCGACTGCGCGAGGACCTCGAGCGTTACGAGTCCTGAGCCCGGTCAGCGCGGGCGGACGGTGAGCCCGCGGGGGCGCGAGAACGTCGGCGCGGCGTAGGGCCAACGGCGTTCGCGGGGAACGCGAAGCCGGAAGCGGAAGCGCGCGGGCTCGGCGTAGAAGCGGTCGAAGCGGTAACGCATCCGCCAGTGACCGCGCCGGTCGGTCCGGAACGCGTGCCCGACCGTCCGGAACCGGCGGATGCCCGAGCCCCGGACCTGAAGCTCGACGAGCTTGCCCTTCGGCAACGCGGCGCCGAGCGCGCCGATCGACCCCTTGAAGACGATCCTCCGCCCCGCCCGGACGTTGCGCGGAACGGCGCCGATCCTGGCCCTGCCGCGGACGTCGACGTCAACCGGCGCCGACTCGGCGCCGAGATACCGGCGCGAGCCGTCCCAGCGGACGACGACCGTTCGCGACGGTCCCCGCAGGAGCCGGGCCCGCACGCGTCCGTGCCCGTCGGTGGTCAGCGTCCGCCCGACCGGCTCGAGCGCGGATCCGGCCGCGAACCGCTCCACGACCTCGACCGCGGCGCCGTCCACCGGGTCGCCCGAGGCGTCGCGGACGACGGCCTCGAAGCGCGGGCGGGACCCGTAGGCGACCTCGGCCCGGGACATTCCGGCGACCGAAGCCCGGATCCGCGTCCGTTCGCGCAGCGGGAAGTCCAGCACCATGTCGGAGCCGTCGGCACGGCTCGTCGACATCGCGAGGTTGCCGGCGCGATCGGCGGCGATGGCGCGGAACACGTAGGCGCCCGGACGCTCGGCGCTCGAGTCCACCCGCGCCTGAAGTTCGCCGCCGACGAGCCGCGTCCCGAGATCCCGCCACGCCCCTCCCGACCTGGGGCGGTAGGAGATCGACCAGCCGGCGAGGCCCGAATGCGGGTCCGAGACGGCGGCGCGGATCAGCTCCGGGTCCTCGCGATCCTGCCGGCCGGCGAATGCGAGCACGGGCGGCGAGTTGTCGACGTAGACCGTGCGCGAGGAGCAGCCGGGCTCGGCGCCGGAGCCGTAGTCGTAGGCACAGACGCGAAGCGCGTTCGGGCCGTCGACGAAGGGCGGGGCCGCCGTGTCGGCCGCGGCCTCGACCGAATAGGCCGGCGGGCAGGGCCGCATCCGCCTGACCTTCGCGGACCCGGGGATCACGTCGCAGGGGACGGTCCTCGTCGGGGGCACGCTTCTCCCGTTGACGCTGAGCTCGAGGCGGCGGACGCCGGAGCCCTGGTCGGAGGCCGTCGCACCGAGGTTCCCGGAGCCGCGATGCCAGCCGGCGGCGCTGAGCGAGCCCCCGGGCACGACGGACGGCGGCCGGCGATCGGACACGGTGAGATGCACCGACCGGACCCAGGCCTTGGCCTGGTCGCTGGCCTGGCAGCCGCCTCCGGCGACGCATTCGAGCGACGCCGCGAACGCGGCGCGCCCGCCGTCGCCGAGCTCGCGGTGGAACCGCTGGAAGCCGGTCGCCGCATCGCGCCCCGAGGCGATCGTGCCCGCCACCGAGCCGCCGTCGCCGATGAACGAGAGGCTCGCCTCGTGGCCGGCGTCGTCGCGCAGCCGCGCCTCGACGTCGACCCCGGAGATGCGGGCGCCCTCCGGGGCCGGCCACGAGATCCGGCCATAGCGCCCCTTCGGCGCCCCCGTGATCGGCCGGATCTGCAGCGAGCTCGCGTCCTCGTCCTCCTCGCAGCGGTAGAGGAAGCCGTAGTCGCCGCCGTTGACGCGGTCGAAGCTCGCGTCGAAGAAGTCGCGGTTGGAGCGGTCGCACTGGACGACCTCGTAGGTGCCGGCGGCGGCGCTCGGCGGGCTCAGCCACGCGCCGAGGAGCGCCAGCAGGCACCCACCGGCGATCGCGAGCATGCCCCTTCCCGTCCGGCTCGTCGGCATCTTGATCATCGGCGCGGTCCCTCCTCGGTTCGGATCGGCGCCCGGCCGGGCGCCTCTGCCCCCAACAAGCCCGGGAGCCCCGTACGCGCCCCGGATCAGCTCCGGGCGGCGGCCACCAGCGCGCCGAGTACTGCCGCTGCCGGGCGCTCGCCGGTCGCCGCTGCGAGCTCCCGGCAGAAGACGGCGCGCGCTTCCGGCCCGAGCGCGGGCAGGATCAACTCGAGCTCGGCGGTGAGCTCGGGGTCGCGTGCGAGCACGGCACCGAGCGCGCTCAGCTCACCGGGCGAGAGCCCGTCGTCTTCGAATGCAGACATCCAGCCACTACAACCCCGGCGGCCGCCGGAGTGCCCCCCCGACCCGGGGGGCCTGCTCAGTGGCCGGCGTCGGGCGATTCGATCAACTCGCGCGCGACCGCGAAGAGCATCTCGCCGCGCTCGCCCTCGGGATCGAGGGCGACCTCCTCGCCGCCGCGATAGCGGACCCTCGCGAATGGCTTGCCGCGCAGCTTCCGCCGCCGCAGGTACGCCCGCCCCTCCTCGCCGTAGGAGCTGACGCGGTCGATCAGGAAACGGTGCGGCTTCTCGATCACGCCGGCGCCGGCTCCAGCCTGCGCAGGGCCGCGCGCAGGTCGCAGAGGATCAGCGATGCCAGCGAGAACCGGTCGGCGATCCCGATCACCGTGAAGCGCTCGTCGCGGACGGCGAAGAGCTCGCCGGCGTCGATCGCGACGTGGACGTAGGCGGGGTCCGAGCCGGCGGGGTCGGCCGCGGCCTTCCAGAGGCGCTCGGCCTGCGGCGCCCAATCGCGGTCGTCGGTCGCGGCGAGGACCTCGCCGCTCTCGTCGATCACGGCGCACGAGCGCAGGCCCGCCGACTCCTCGATCAGTTCGGCGACGACGTCGCCCGCGCGGTCCGCGACCGCCGTCACGGCCCGCCCGCCCTGCATCCATCCTTCACCTGCGGGAACATAGCGACCGTGGATCTGGCCAGAGGCTCATGGATCACGATCGTCGCGATCTGCCTGATCGCCGCGCTCCTCGTCGCCATCAACGGATACACCGGCTACGCGATCACCCTCGTGGCGGTAGGGCTCGCCGCGGGCGTCAACCTCACCTGAGTTCCTAGCCACGGCGGAACGGGCCACCCGCCTCGTCCGGCGGGCGGTAGGACTCCTCGGGCTCGACGTGGATCAGTACGTCGGCGTTGCTGAACTCGCCCTCGATCGCATCGCGGAGCTTGTGCGCCTCCTGATGCGCCTCCTCGAGGCTGGTTCCCGAGCGGAACTGGACGTGGAGGTCGATGTGACGGTGGGAGCCGGCCCGGCGGCCGCGGAGCTTGTGGTAGCCGGCCATCTGCGGCGGTCGCGAATCGGCGATCACCAACTCGATCCGGTCCATCTCCTCCTCCGGCAGCACCTCGTCCATCAGCACCCGCCCGGATCGCATGGCGAGCCGGATCCCCGTCGCGACGATCGCGCCCGCGACCAGCAGCGCCGCGATCGAGTCGAACGACGCCTCGCCGGTGACCTCGACCAGGATCAGCCCGACGAGGACCGCGACCGAGGTGAGCGCGTCGGCGCGGAGGTGGGCGGCGTCGCCCTCGAGCGCCGGCGACTCGAGCGCCCGCGCGCGCCGGTAGAGGTAGGCCGAGACGACGAGGTTGGCCACGATCGAGAGGGCGATGATCGCGATGCCGATTCCGACCGACTCGACCTCGGAGCCGTTGATCAGCCGCCGGATCGCCTCGACGACGATGATCGCGGCGCCGAGCAGGATCAGCATCGCCTCGGCGCCGGCGGCGACGTTCTCGGCCTTCTCGTGACCGTAGGGGTGATCCTCGTCGGCCGGCTCGTCGGCCTTGCGCACCGAGACGAGAGCGATCAGCGACGCGATCAGGTCGATGCCCGAATGGACCGCCTCGGTCAGGATCGCGATCGAGCCGGTGAGAACCCCGGCGACCACCTTGAGCAGGATCAGGACGCAGTTCGAGACGACCGAGAGCCACGCCGCTCCGGCCTTGGTGGAGGTCACCGGCCCGCGCCCATCGCTGCGGCCATCGCCCGGGCGGCGCGCCCGCGGTGGGAGATCGCGTGCTTCTCCTCGGGCGGGAGCTCGGCCATCGTCCGGCCGTCGCCGATCTCCTCGGGGACGAACGCCGGGTCGTAGCCGAACCCGCCGTCGCCGCGCGGTGCCTCCGCCAGCGTGCCCTCGCAGCGCGCCTCGCGCACCGTCTCCGCGCCGTCTTCGTCGACGAACGCGATCGCGCAGACGTAGGCGACGGAGCGGTCGTCGGCCGCGCCGAGCTCCTCGAGCAGCAACGCCAGATTCTCCTCGTCGGTGGCGTCCTCGCCTGCGTAACGAGCCGAGCGGACCCCCGGTCGTCCGCCGAGCGCGGCCGCGGCGATACCGGAGTCGTCGGCGAGCGCGGCCCTCCCGGTCTGCTCGTGTGCGGCCCGCGCCTTGCCGAGCGCGTTCTCGGCGAAGGTCTCGCCGTCCTCCGGTGGCAGTTCGACCGAATCCGGGAGCGGTTCGAGATCGGCGCCGGCGAGGATCTCGGCGAGCTCGCCGAGCTTGTGTTGATTGCGGGTGGCAACGACGATCGACCGCCGGTGCGGCCGATCGGTCACGCCCCCGTCGCCTCCAGCTGCAGCGTCCGGAGGTCGGCGATGCCGGCCTCGGCCAGCGCCAGGAGCTCGTCCAGGGAGGCACGGGAGAGCGGCGTCTGCTCGGCGGTCGCCTGGACCTCGACGAGGCCGCCCGAACCGGTCATGACGACGTTCGCGTCGACCTCCGCACGCGAGTCCTCGGAGTAGTCGAGGTCGCAGAGCGCCTCTCCGTCGACGACCCCGACGCTGAGCGCGGCGACCGTGTCGCTGAACGGAAGCTCCTTCATGTCGCCGCTCTCGACGAGCCCGGAGAGCGCCTCGTGCAGGGCGACGTAGGCACCGGTGATCGACGCGCAGCGGGTGCCGCCGTCGGCCTGGAGGACGTCGCAGTCCACCCAGACCGCCCGCTCGCCGAGCGCCGCGAAGTCGACGACCACGCGCAGCGCGCGGCCGATCAACCGCTGGATCTCGATCGAGCGGCCGTCGGGGCGCCCCCGCTTCGAGTCGCGCTCCTTGCGCTCGCCGGTCGAGGCGGGCAGCATCGCGTACTCGGCGGTGACCCAGCCGGTGCCGCGGCCCCGCATCCACCTCGGCACCTCCTCCTGGATCGAGGCGGTGCAGATGACCCGGGTCTCGCCGACGGAGATCAGCGCCGAACCGTCGGCGGTCCGGACGAACCCGGTCTCGATCTCGACCGGGCGCATGTCGGCGGGCGTGCGCCCGTAGCTTCTCTCGGCTCCCACGGCGCCAGTGTTCCAGATCCGCGACCGCCCGCCGGTTCGCGGGCGGTCGCGGTCCCGGCCCTCCTCACCCTCCGAACGTGATCTTCTGCACGCCCTGGATGATCTTCTTGGTGATCGCCTCGGCGAGCTCCTTGCCGATGCCCGAGAGGCTGCCGAGGCCGCCGACGGCGGCGACCATCCCGCCCATCAGCGCCGCGACCAGCAGCACGAGGCCGACGTACTCGACCGTTCCCTGGCCGTTCTCGGCGGCGAGGCGCGAGCGCAGCCACGCCGCGGCGCCGAGCGCCCGGCAGTGAGCGGTGGCGAACATCGCATTCATCGCGAACTCCTTCCCCGGCCTGAGCGACCGGATCGTTGACGCGACCGATGCTTCGCCGGGCGAGGCGACCGATCAATGCCCGCGTGTGCCGGTCAGCGACGGCCCGGTGCCGACACTGTCAAATGGACCTCCGGCGAGGTCCTCAGATCGCGTAACCTGCGGCGGCCGATGGCTCGTTGGAGAGGGATTTTCGGTCGCAAGGGCAAGCGTGACGCAGACCCCGACGCGACCACTGCCGATTCAGGCGACGCCGTCGACCCCGCGACCGCGCTCTACCCGTGGACCGCGAACCGCAGCGAGTCGTCCGCGCCGGAGGAGCAGGGGTCCGGCGATGACCCCTTCGGCACCGAGGACTGGGCGGTCGTCCCCGAGCCGGGCGGCGAGACCGGGGAACGGGAGCAGGCGCCCCGCCCGATGATCGAGCCCGACACCGGCACGGCCGAGTGGGCTCCGCCCTCGCCGGTCAGCGGACGCCGCCGCGAGCCGGAGCCGGAGTCCGCGGAGCTGGAGGCGCTCGAGCCCGAGCCGGCCGAACACGAGGTGGTCGAGCCGGAGTCGGAGGAGCTCGAGACCGCTGCGCCGCCGGCCGACGACGAGGCCGCGGGCGCGGAGGCCGGGGATGCCGAGGAGCCGATGCAGCCCGAGCCTCAGGACGCCGATGCCGAGCCCTCGACCGGCGACACGGGCGACCGGATCAAGGTCGCCGCCGACGAAGCCGCGCGGGCGGCCGAGATCCGCTCCCACGACGAGATCCTCGCCCTCGAGCGCAACCTCGAGCAGGCGCAGGCGAGCGCCCGCGCCGAGATCGAGGAGCTCGCTTCGCGGCTGCGCGAGGCCGAGGCCCGGGCCACCCAGGCCGAGGAGCGTGCGGCGAGGCTGCAGACCGAGAAGGACGAGGTCGAGGCCCGGGCCCGCGAGCAGGCGACCCAGTGGCTGCGCCGCCAGGTCGCGAAGCTGAAGGCCGAAGCCCAGCAGCGGGTCCGCGAGGAGGTCGAGCGGATCCGCGCCGAGGCCGCGAACGCCGACAGCCCCGGGGCCGCCGCGAGCGGCGCCGAGGCGGAGGGATTGAGGAGCGAGCTCCAGCTCGCCCGCGAAGAGGCTGACGCTCGCGTCGCCGAGGCCCGCGACGAAGCGCGTCGCGAGGCGCTCGAGGGCGCCGCCGGCGATGACCTCCGCGAGCGGGTCGAGACGGCGAGGGCCGAAGGCCGGACCGAGGTCGAGGCCGAGATCGAGCGCGACTCCGAGCCTCGCCGCAAGGAGCTCGAGCGCCGCGCTCTCGCCGCGGCCGAGCAGCAGACGGCCGAGCGAATCGCCCGGATCGAGGCCGACGCCGACGAGCGCGTCCGGGCGGAGGCGGCGGTCGCTCGGAAGGCGGCGGAGGAACGCTTCGCCGAGATCCTCGGCAAGCGCGAGCGCGAGCTTCAGGATGAGCGCGAAGCGAAGGCACAGGCCGTCGCCGAGTCGCACGAGCGCCTGAGCCAGATCGAGCGGCAGGCGATCGAGGCGGCCGAACGCGTGAGCGCCGCCGAGCAGCAACTCGAGGAGGAGAAGGTCCGGCTCCGGGAGGAGTCGGCGGCGGAACTCGAGATCGCGGCCGAGCAGGCGCGGGCCGTGGCGGACGCGGCGTCCGCCGAGCGCATGCGCGACCGTGAGGAGGAGCTCAGCGACGCGATCGCCGCGGCCGAGCAGGCCGAGCGCGACGTCGAGTCGAAGGTCGCCGCGGCCGAGCAGCGGGCGGCCGACGCCGAGGCCCACGCCAAGGAGATCGAGGCCGAGGCGGCGGCGGCGATCAGCGAGGTCCGTCAGGCCGCCGCCGACTGGCTCCGCGACCGGACGAAGGCGATCCGGGCCGAAGCCGGGCCGGGCGCCGGCGACTGACGGGAGCCGGGCTCAGAAGGCCGAGCGCCAGCGCTCGTGCGCCGACACGCGCGCGACGGCATCGGCGACGACGGGCACCGCGCTCACGCTCGGCGGCGGCGGGCCTCCGACGAGCTCCTCGACCGTGATCAGGACCGAGCGGGCCAGCGCCGCCGGGTCGTAGCCGCCCTCGAGGCAGACGAGGATCGGCGCCCCGATCTCGCTGCCGAGCTCACGCATCGCCGCGGTCATCGCCGCGTAGTCGTGGTCCTCGACGACGCAGTTGGCCAGCGGGTCGCCGGCGTGGGCGTCATAGCCGGCCGAGATGATCAGCAGGTCGGGCCGCCATGACCGCGCAGCCGGGGCGACCACGTGCTCGATCATCCCGCGGAACTCCTCTCCGCCGGCGCCGGGGGGAACCGGCAGGTTCAGGGTCATCCCGTCCCCCGGACCGCTGCCGAAATCGCCGGCCGCCCCCGTGCCGGGATAGAGCGGGCTCTGGTGGATGCTCACGTAGAGGACGTCGGCCCGCCGGTCGAAGATCTCCGCGGTTCCGTTGCCATGATGGACGTCCCAGTCGAGGATCAGGACCCGCTCGGCGCCGCAGGCCGCGAGCGCGTGCGCTGCGCCGACGGCGGCGTTGTTGAACAGGCAGAACCCCATCGCCCGGTTCGACTCCGCGTGGTGGCCGGGCGGCCGCAGGCCGCAGAAGACGAAGCCGTGGGCGCCCTCGAGCAGCAGGCGAGCGCCCTCCGCGGCGGCCCCGGCCGCCCGCAGCGAGGCCTCCCACGATGCCTCGACGACGACGGTGTCGAAGTCGATCGCCCCACCGCCGGCGGCGCAGAGCTCCTCGATCGCGTCGACGAGCGCCGCCCCGTGGACCCGCGTCAGCCATTCGCGCTCGGCTCGCGGCGGCTCCGCCCGCTCCAGGCCGGGCCATCCGGCGTCCTCGAGCACCGCCTCGATCGCCCTGATCCGGCCCGCGTTCTCGGGGTGCGGGCCGGTGTCGTGGAGCAGCGAGGCCGGGTGGTGGAAGTAGAGGCCCATGGCAGCCGGATACGGTACTGCCGCCTTGCCGACGAACGACCCCAGTCGAGACCCGGCCCGCGTGCCCGCCGACGTCGCGGTCGTCGGCGCCGGGGCCGCCGGATTGCACGCCGCGCTCGAGGCCGCCGAGGCCGGCGCAAGCGTGGTCGTGATCTCGCGCAAACCGCTGACCGAGACCGCGAGCTTCCGCGCGCAGGGCGGCCTCGCGGCGGCGATCGCGGCCGATGACTCGCCGGCCCGGCACGCCGAGGACACGCTCAACGCCGGCCGCGGGCTCTGCTTCCCGGCGGCGGTGGAGGTCCTCGTCGAGGAGAGCCCGGGTGCGGTCGAGCTCCTGATGCGCCGTGGCGTCGCCTTCGACCTCCAGCCCGACGGCGAGCTCGCGCTCGGGCTCGAGGGCGGCCATTCCGCCCGCCGGATCGTCCACGCCGGCGGCGCCGAGACCGGCCGGGCACTGACCAGCCGGCTCGCCGAGCTGACGTCGCGCAACGAACGGATCGAAGTCCTCGAGGGCGCCTCGGCCCTTGCGCTCTGGTCCGACGGCGATCGCTGCCACGGCGTCCTCACCGACCTCGGCCCGATCCCCGCGGCCGCCACCATCCTCGCGACCGGCGGCGGCGCGGCGCTCTGGGAGCGGACGACGAACCCGCGCGGAGCGATCGGCGCCGGGGCGATCCTCGCCCACGCGGCCGGCGCCGACCTCGCCGACCTCGAGCTCTGCCAGTTCCACCCGACCGCGCTCTCGCGGCCCGGCGACCGGCTCGACGGCTGGCTGATCACCGAGGCGGTCCGCGGCGAGGGCGCGCTGCTGCTGGACGCCGACGGCCGCCGGTTCACCGACGAGCTCGCGCCCCGCGACCAGGTCACGGCGGCGATCCTCGACCGGATGGCGGCCGACGGGACCACCGCGGTCGACCTCGACCTCCGCCCTGTACCGCTGGGGCGGTTCCCGACGATCTCGCGAACGCTCGAGTCGCTCGGCATCGACCCCGCCCGCGAGCCGGTCCCGGTCGCGCCGGCCGCCCATTACCTGATCGGAGGCGTCCACACCGACCTCGAAGGACGCAGCTCGCTGGACGGGTTGCTGGCGGTCGGGGAGGCGGCATGCACGGGCCTCCACGGCGCCAACCGGCTCGCCTCGAACTCGCTCAGCGAGTGCTTCGTGTTCGGAAGCCGCGCGGCCCGGGCCGCCCTCGAGGGTCCCGGTGCCGACCCGGCGCCGCCTGAACCCGACCCCGACCCGTCGTTCCCGGCACCGACCGAGGAGACCAGGCGCGCGGTCTGGGAGCTCGCCGGGCCGATCCGCGACCCCGGACGCCTCGAGGCCCTCAGCTCCGATCCCTATCCGCTCGCCCGCCTGATCGCCGCTTCGGCGCTGGCGCGACAGGAGTCGCGCGGGGTCCATCGCCGGATCGACCGCCCCCGGGTCGACCCCGAGCTGGACCTGCACCACAACGTCGTCGGACCCGACGAACACGCCCGGATGGACCGCTGGCCGGCCGAGGGCGTGCGCGTTCGGCTGACCCGGGCTTAACGCAGGCTTAACGTCAGGTTGCACGCCGTCAACGTGCGGGCAGTCACACTTCCGGATGCGGGGGGGTAACCGCGGACCAAGGAAAGGTTCAGGGAACCCATGTACCAATTCAGTCGTTCGATCTATCGGGAGCTTGCCCCGAAGGTCGCTGACACCACGAGCGCGAGTTGCGCCAGCAAGCAGCTGATCCTCGAAGCCTGCGAGGGCACGATGCGCCGGCTCCTCACCGACCGCCGCTACTTCGCCCGCCCGACCAAGGCGCTCTTCACCGAGCTTCGCGGACACTTCCCGATCAGCGAGCAGCTCTTCGTCCTCCAGGTCGTCGACCGCAACGTGAAGCTGGCGATCCGCTACCTCGACGAGGTGCCGCCCGAGGAGCTCGCCGGGCTCGTCGACCGGGAGTGCAAGGCCCACACGCGCCGCGGCACGCCCTGCCAGCGAGAGCCGCTGCCGGGTCGCGACTACTGCCCCTCCCACAAGCACCTCGAGGAGGACGTCGTGATCGCCGACGAGGAGATCCGCGAGGAGGAGCTCCAGCTGGTCGCCTGACCCGCGGCCCGGCCAGCCCGCTGTAATGAGCCGGTGCTTCTCGGGGTCGACGTAGGAGGGACCTTCACCGACGCCGTCCTGGTCGACGGCGACCGGGTCACGACGGCGAAGGCGCCGACGACGCCCGGCGATCAGTCAGAGGGCGTCGCCGCGGCGATCGCGACCGTCCTCGACGGGGCGGGGGCGAAGCCCGGCGAGGTCACCCGCTTCGCCCACGGGATGACCGTCGGTACCAACGCCCTGCTCGAGCGCCGCGGCGCCCGGACCGCACTGGTCGCCACCGCCGGCTTCACCGATCTGCTCGAGATCGCCCGCCAGAACCGGCCTTCGCTCTACCGGCTCTGCGAGGATCGCCCTCCCCCGCTCGCGCCCCCTGAGCTCCGGATCGCCGTCGACGAGCGGATCGGCCCCGGCGGCGTCGTCCGCGAGCTGACCGACGCGGAGATCGAGCGGGTCGGCGACGAGGTCGACCGCCTCGGGCTCGAGGCGGTCGCCGTCTGCCTGCTCTTCGCCTTCGCCGATCCGGCCCACGAGCGGCGGCTGGCCGCCGCGCTCCGCGGGCGGTTCCCCGGCCTGCACGTGTCGGCTTCTTCGGCGGTCCTGCCGCGGTTCCGCGAGTACGAGCGCTGCGCGACCACGGTCCTCGACGCCTACCTCTCGCCGCTCCTCGGCGGCTACCTGCGGCGGCTCGGCGAGCGCTGCCGCGAGATCGGCATCCCGGAGCCGCTGATCATGCAGTCCTCGGGTGGCGTCACCGACGCCTCGAGCGCGGCCGCCGGCGGCGCCTGGAGCGTCCTCAGCGGCCCGGCGGGAGGCGCCGTCGGCGCGGGGCTTCTCGCCTCGGCTTCGGGTGGCGGCGACGCCCTCGGCCTCGACATGGGCGGGACCTCCTGCGACGTCTGCGTCGTCGAGTCGGGACGGGTCGGCCGGACGGAGTCGCGTGAGTTCGACGGCCGCCCGATCCAGCTGCCGATGGTCGACGTCCACACGGTCGGTGCCGGCGGCGGCTCGATCGCCTGGCGCGACCGCGGCGGAGCGCTGCGCGTCGGCCCGCGCTCGGCGGGGGCCGAACCCGGTCCCGCCTGTTACGGCAAGGGCGGCACGGAGCCCACCGTGACCGATGCCGACCTGCTGCTCGGCTACCTCGATCCTGGCGGCGGGCTGGCAGGCGGGATCGAGCTCGATCGCGAGGCCGCCGAGGCGGCGGTCGGCCGCCTCGCCTCCGAGCTCGGCATCGGGCTCGACGACGCCGCGGCCGGCATCCACGAGGTCGCCAACCAGGAGATGGTCCGGGCGCTGCGGGTGATCACCGTCGAGCGGGGAATCGATCCCCGCCGGTTCGACCTGCTGCCGTTCGGCGGGGCCGGGCCGCTGCACGCGATCGCGATCGCGGAGGAGCTCGGCATCGGCCGGGTCCTCTGCCCGCGATCCGGCGGCGTGCTGTCGGCCCTCGGCCTCGTCTGCGCCGAGCGTCGCCGCGACACCACCAGGACCGTGTCGCTGAGCGGGGCCGAGCTGACCCGCGCGGGCATCGCCGCGGCGCTCGCCGCCACCCGCGAGGGGCTCGACGCCCCCGCCGACGCGACGCTCGAGGCGATCTACGAGCTCCGCTACCGCGGCCAGTCGTTCGAGCTGCCGCTCGACGGCCCGCTCGACCCCGATCCCGCCGAGTTGACCGAGGCGTTCGCGGCCGAGCACGAACGGCGGTACGGCTACCGCGAGGACGAGGGCGAAGTCGAGCTCGTCAACGTCCGCCTCGCCGCCCGCGAGGAGCTGTCGCCCTTCGCGCCCCCTCAGGCGAGCGCGGCCGAACCCCGGCGATCCCGCCGACGGGCGCGGTTCGGGAACGACGTCGAGACGATCGAGGTCGTCACCGGAAACCCCGGCGCCCGCCTGCGGCTCGACGGCCCCTGCGTGTTCGAACTGCCCGAGACGACCTTCCTCGTACCGGTCGGCTGGAGCGCCGCGGTCGACCGGATCGGGACGATCGTCGCCACCCGCGAGGGCGCTCGATGACGCCTCCCGCATTCGATCCGATCGAGATCCAGGTCCTGAGCGGCGGGCTGCGCTCGATCTGCGACGAGATGGGCGCCGTGCTGGTCCGCGCCGCCTACTCGCCGAACATCAAGGAGCGTCACGACTGCTCGACCGCGATCTTCGACGCCGCCGGCGAGCTCGTGATGCAGGCCGAGCACATCCCGGTTCACCTCGGCTCGATGCCCGCCGCCGTCGAGTCGGTCGCCCTGCTCGCCGGCGACTCGCCGGACGCCCGCGAGCTCTGGATCGTCAACGACCCCTTCCGCGGCGGCACCCACCTGCCCGACATCACCCTCGTCTCCCCGATCTCGCTCGGCGGTGATCTCTGCGGCTGGACGGCGAGCCGCGCTCATCACGCCGACGTCGGCGGTCCGACCCCCGGCGGCATGCCGGCCGAATCGCGGACGCTCGCCGACGAGGGGGTGGTGATCGAGCCCAGGAGGGTCGGCGACGCCGACCTCGTCGCGTTGGCCGGGGAGATGCGCCGTCCCGACCAGCGGCTCGCCGACCTCCGCGCGCAGCGCGCCGCCAACCTCCGCGGCCGCGACCGGATCGCCGAGCTCGCCGACCGGATCGGGCGCGAGCGCCTCGTCGCCGGGATGACGGCGGTGCTCGACTACGCCGAGCGGCGCAGCCGCGACGCGATCGCCGCCCTCGGCGACGGCCCCTACGACGCGACCGACGAGCTCGAGGCGGCCGACGGCACGCCGATCCCGCTCCGGGTCCGGATCGAGATCGCCGGCGATGAGATGGCGATCGACTTCGCGGGCTCGGCCCCCCAGGTCGAGGGCAACCTCAACTGCCCGCTGCCCGTGACCCGGGCGGCGGCGCTCTTCGCGGTCCGCTCCCTGACCGACCCCGACGCTCCGGCGTCGGCCGGGGCGTTCCGCCCAGTCCGGATCGAGGCCCCGGCCGGGTCCGTCCTCAACGCCCGGCCCCCGGCCGCGGTCGCGGCGGGGAACGTCGAGACGTCGAGCCGCGTGGCCGACCTGGTGTTCGCCGCGCTCGCCGGCGTCGCCGACGGGCCCGCCCAGGGCCAGGGGACGATGAACAACCTGACGCTCTCGGGCCGCAGCGGCGGCGAGGAGTTCACCTACTACGAGACGATCGGCGGCGGCCAGGGCGCGTGCCCCGGCGCCGACGGGCCGAGCGCCGTCCACGTAGCGATGTCGAACACGCTGAACACGCCGATCGAGTCGCTCGAGCAGGACCTCCCGGTGCGGATCACCGAGCTCGCGGTTCGCCGGGGCAGCGGCGGCGCCGGGACGCGCCGCGGCGGCGACGGCGTCGTCCGGGCGTTCGAGGCCCTGGCTCCGATGCGTTTCACGCTGATCACGGAGCGCCGTTCCCGCGGGCCCCGCGGGCGGGCCGGCGGCGGGGACGGCGCCCCGGGCGTCAACACCCTGAACGGGAGGCCGCTGGCGGCCAAGTGCGAGGGTGAGCTCGAGCCCGGAGACGTGCTGCGGATCGAGACGCCGGGCGGCGGCGGGCTCGGATCCGGCCCGGCGGGAGGGTGAGCTGCAAGACAATGTGCGACTCGCAACTTACTTGCCGTTGAGGGAAGGCTCCCCTAGACTCGCGTCCCTCCGACGGGCCCAACAGCGGCCCCGGCTGGGTCGCCCTCGTCCGAGCCTCGCGATCCCGCCCTGAACCACGACCCCGGACGCAGAAACACCATGCCAATCGCTTTCAAGGAATGGTCCGTCACCGTGCGCGCGCTCGCCGAGGGCGAGCAGCTGGTCACCCTCCGCAAGGGGGGCATTCGCGAGGAGAACAAGCACTTCGAGCTCGAGCACGAGCAGTTCTTCCTCTACCCGACGTTCGACCACCAGCGGAACGACCTCGTCCGTGATTCCCACCACCCCGAGCTCCGCCGTGCCCTCGAGGAGGGCGTCTGGCCCGACGAGGAGCCGCCCCCGCGGGCACTGCTGCAGGACGGCGGCATCCCGCAGCCCGACCGGGTCCGGATCCGCGCCTGGGCCGAGGTGGCCGACCACTTCACGATCGACGATCCGCGGATCGTCGACGCGCTCAGCCCCTACCACGTCTGGACGCAGGACTACGCCCGCAAGCGGCTGCGGTGGAAGCGGACCCACCCGCTTCACGTGCTGCTGCTGAAGGTGCACCGGATCCCGCGCCCGGTGACGGTCAGGGTTCGCGACGAGCACATCGGCTGCCACTCCTGGGTCGAGATCGACCGCGACCTGCCCTTCGAGGGCGTCCCCGTCATGGCCGACGAGGAGTTCGACCGGGCCGCGGCCGCGATCCGCGAGACCTGCGGCGCCGGCTCCACCGAACAAGAGCCCGAGCCGGCGCTCGCCTGAGCGCCGCTCGCGCTTGACGGCGCATCGCACGGCTCACCTGCCCGGGGGCCTCGGGCGCGGTGACGGCGGCGCGCTCGTCCTCGGGATCGGGGGCGGCGGCGACATCGTCGGCGCGCTCGCGATCGCCCGCGAGATCGAGCGCGCGGGTCGCCGGGTCGAACTCGGCGGGGTCGCCTGGGAGCGCTTCGCGGTCGACCCCCATCACGCCGGGCCGCGACCGCTCGATCACCTGAGCGGAGTCGAACGGCTGGGCGGGGCGGCGGCGCTGTCCGGGGGCGAGGGCCGGACCCCGGAGGGCGTCCGGCTGGCCGAGGCCGGGGTCGCCGCCCATCTCGGCAGGCCGACGGCCCTCGTCGACGTCAACGACGGCCCGGCAGCGATCGCGGCCGGAATCGAGGCGGTGGCCGACCGGCTCGGGTGCGGCCTCGTCGTCCTCCTCGACGTCGGCGGCGACGTGCTCGCGACCGGTGCGGAGCCCGGGCTCTCGAGCCCGCTCTGCGATGCCCTGCTGCTGGCCGCCGCGGCCCACCTGCCCGATCGGATCGCGACCGTCGGCTGCGCGTTCGGCGCCGGCTGCGACGGCGAGCTGACCGTGGCCGAGGTGCTCGGCCGGGTCGCCGTCCTGGCGCGCGAGGAGGCCTGGACCGGGACCGTCTCACCCGGCCCCGATTCGGCTCGCGAGGTCGTCGCGGTCGCCGCCGAGGTTCCGACCGAGGCGAGCCTGCTCGCCGCCCGTTGCGCCCTCGGCGAGACCGGCCCGGCGCCGATCCGCGGCGGCAGGCGCACCGTCGAGCTCGGTCCGGTCGGGGCTCTCGGCTTCGCCTTCGACGCGCGCCGGGCGATCGGTCCGGCCGCGCCGCTCGCCGCTCTGATCGCCGGCTCCTCCTCGATCGAGGAGGCGCGAGCGGCGATGGAGGCGGAGGGCATCCGCACCGAGCTCGACTACGAGCGCGAGCGGGTCGGCGGCCGGCCGGCCTGAACGGCCGGGCCCGGGGAACCGGGACACGGCCGGCGCGCCGTCCATAGACTGCCGCCCAATGGAGGGCAACCGAATCACTCGTGCGCGGAGGAGCCGGCTCCGCGCGATCCTGCCGCCGGCGCTGGCCACCGTCCTCGCGATGCTCGCGCTTCCGTCGATCGCGGCCGCCGGTCCGACCGACTGGACCGAGCTGCGGACGCTCAACATCGCCCATCAGGGCGGCGAGGACGAGGTCCCGTCGAACACGCTGTACGCCTACGAGCGAGCGCTTCGGATCGGCTCCGACATGCTCGAGACCGACATCAACACCTCGGCGGACGGCAAGCTCATCGTCATCCACGACGGAACCGTCGACCGGACCACGAACGGCACCGGCGCCGTCGGCGACATGACCCTGGCACAGCTCCGGGCGCTCGATGCGGGCTACTGGACGGTTCCCGGCAAGGGCACCGACCACTCCGACCGCCCGGCCTCCGACTATCCGTTCCGCGGCGTCGCGACCGGCGACGTCGAGCCCCCGCCCGGTTCCTCGCCCTCCGACTTCCGGATCACGACCCTGCAGCAGGTGATGGCGAAGTACCCGCACGTGCCGATCAACATCGAGATCAAGGGCCAAGCCGACGAGACCCCCGCCGACTACCTGCACAACGCCGAGGTGCTCGCCGACTTCCTGAACGACCTCGGGCGGACCAAGGGAATCGTCGTCGCCTCCTTCGACGACGCCGCGATCGCCCGCTTCCACGAGCTCGCGCCTCAGATCGACATGGCCCCGGCGACCGGCGGAGTCGCCGGCTACGTCCTCGGGAACACCCCGCCCCCCGAGGGCTCGAAGGTGTTCCAGGTCCCGATGACGTTCAGCGGCATCCCGGTCGTGACGCCGGAGTTCGTCGACAAGGCGCACGGCGACGGCTACGCGGTCCACCCCTGGACGATCGACGACGAGCCGACGATGAAGTACCTGTTCGGCCTCGGCGTCGACGGGATCATGTCGGCCCAGCCGATGCGGCTCGAGAAGGCCATGTGCAACATGGACGTCTCGCGGCCGCCGCTGCCGAAGGGCTCGCCCGGAAAGCACTGCACCAAGAAGTCGTCGATCGCCTGCAGCGTGCGGGCGAACGGGCTCTACCTCGGCGACGGCGCGTCGGTGGCGCTGAGGCGTCGCGACAGCTTCGACAGCCGCTGCGCGGGCACGGTCACGCTCGAGACCAAGGCCGGCAAGCGCCTGGCGAAGGGCCGCTTCAACTTCGGTTGGCTGCCCCCGTCGGAGAGCGGGCTCGACCGTCGGGAGACCGTTATCGACTCGACGCCGAAGCTGAAGAAGGCGATCGGCAAGGGCAAGCCGATTCGCGCGGTCGTCCAGCCCTACGACGCGTTCGTGACCCGGACCCTCTTCGAGACCACGTCGCCCTCAGCCGGCTAGGGCTTCCCTGACGAACTCGACGTCGGCGCGAAGGGCGTCGACGTCGCGCGGGGTCTCGACGACCGATGGCGCGGCGGCGGCGCGGATCATGTGCCGGAGGACGTCGAGGTCGATCGTCCCGGCGCCGATGTTGGCGTGGCGGTCCGCCCCGGTGCCGGCCGGGTCGCGGGAGTCGTTGACGTGGAGGAGGTCGATGCCGCCGGTGATCGCGATCGCCCGCTCGACCGCGTCGGAGAGGTCCTCGCCGGCGGCGTGGGCGTGGCAGGTGTCGAAGCAGAAGCCGACCTCGACGTCGCTCTTCACGGACTCGACCTCGGCCCAGAGCCGTGCGAGCGCATCGAAGCGGCGGGCGACGGCGTGGTCGCCGCCGGCCGTGTTCTCGAGGAAGACGGGAACGTCGGAGGCGAGCTGCTCCAGCGTCTTCGCCATCCGCCCGATGCCGGCGTCGATCCCGTCCTCGGAGTGCCCGGGATGGACGATCACCGCCAGCGCGCCTACGGCGGCTGCCGCCTCGCAGGTTTGCGTCAGGATCTTCCGCGATCCGTGGCGGACGTTCGGCTTCGGCGAGCAGACGTTGATCAGGTACGGGGCATGGACGTAGATGCCGACCGGCGAGCCCCGGAGCTCCTCGGCGTCATCGCGCTCGGGGGGCTTCTCCCACCCCTGCGGGTTCGAGAGGAACAGCTGGATCACGTCCGCATTGACCTCCGCCGCCTCGGCGAGAGGGTGGATGCCCTGCACGTGTGCGCCGACCGGAGGTGAACTCATTGCCGTCGAGAATAGGCGGCAGCTCGACGGCGAGCGTTCATCTCGCCGCGAACCGATCGAGGCGGCGGCGCTCGCCGTCTACCCTCGTAGGCAGTGCCCTGGACCGAGACAGACTCGCTCAGCTTCACCGTCCGCTTCGAAGAGGGGGACGAGGAGTGCGCGGAACGCACGCTCGACCGCCTCGAGGAGCTGCGCCTCAAGCTCGAGGAGCGGTTCGAGCGGGCGCCCGGCGGAGTCACGGCGATCCTCCACCCCAGCTCGGGTTGGCTGGCCGCGGCGCACCCGTTCCTGCCCGCGGCGCGAATCGCCGCCGCTCCCGCGGGACGCCGCTACCTGGCCGGCTGGGCGACCCGGACCGAGCTCCACACGCTCACCGACAGCGCGCTCGAGCGCCGCGCGGGCGGCCCCGACTCGCTGCGGGCGCTGCTCGGCACCTCCGAGCGCCTCTACGCCCAGCTGGTGCTCGCGGCGAACAACGACAAGATCCCGCCGCCGTGGAGCCCGCGCGCCTTCGGGCGCTACCTGCGCTGGGCCTGGCTGATCGAGGGCGGCGCCCAGTTCTACGCCGGCCAGTACTCGAGCTTCCGCCCCGCCGTACTTCGCCGGCTCAACGAGGGGCCCGAACCGTCCTTCCCGCCGTCGGCGCGCGACGCGATCATCCTCGGCGGCTCGGTCTTCGACCTGCTCGACACCGAGGTCGGCCGCCACGCCTGCGACCTCCTCGTCGCGAGGCTGCCGAAGGCGGGGCCCGCGACCGCGCTCGAGACCGCCTTCGGCGCGTCGATCCGCGAGATCGAGCCGGTCTGGCGCGAGCACGTCGAGATGCTGGCGGCCGGATCGGCGACCGACGGCTTCGAGCGCATCGTCGGTCCCTCCGCTCTCTGATCCGCTCCGGCGGCCGGGGTCAGGAGGGCATCAGCGCCCAGATCAGGCCGGCGAGCGCTCCGAACAGGAGCAGGCAGACGAGCATCGCCGCCGCCAGGCGGAACGCCGCCCGTCGCCGATCGGCCGGCTCCGGCTCCGGCGGGACGATCCCTCCGGGGTTCAGGAGCTCGCGCGCGGCGTCGGCGCCGGAGGCCGGCACGAGGATGTCCCTGGGGCCCGCGGCGAGGAAATCGGGGACGTCGAAGCCGCCGGAGCGGCGAAGGATGCTCGGGATTCCCTCCTCGAGGAGGATGTTCTGCATCAGCTCGGCCTCGGCGAGGTTGGAGGCGACGGCCACGCGGACGGTCTCCCCGCGGGCGAGCCGGGGCTGGATCTTCCGCGCCCGTTCGACGTGCTCGGCGACCGGTCCGGCGTCGGCGGGGCCCGCGGCCGTCAGCGGCATCCCGCAGACCTCGCAGAACCGCTCCTCCCCCGACCGCCCCTCCTGGGCCGCCCCGCACCCGCGACAGACGAGGGGAGCGTCAGACGACGTCGAGATCCTCCTCCTCGATCTCCTCGTCGCGGATCCAGAAGCCCCGGACAACCGGGTCGTCCCAGTCCTCGAGCGAGCAGATCAGCCAGAGGACGCCGGGCCAGTTGGCGGCGAGGTTGACGTCGGTCTGCGAAGGAAAGGCGGGGCTCTTGGTGTGCGAGTGGTAGATCCCGACGAGCTCCTCCCCGTCCTCCTCGATCCGGTCCATGATCCGGATCTGGTCGCTCGGGTGGACCTCGTAGCGCAGCCACGTCGCGGCGGCGTTGCGGGCGCGGTGGACCGAGGTCATCTCCTCCCCGCTGCCGCCGATCAACCCGCAGCACTCCTCGCCCTGCTCGTCCCGCGGTCGCGCCTCGCGCGAGTGCGCGACGATCTCGTCGATCAGGTCGCGGCGGATCCGCATCGGGGGACTGCTACCACCAGTTGGTGGTCTCGAGCCCGTCCAACTCGTCGACGTCGGTCGTGTAGACGCCGGAGGAGAGGTACTTCCAGCCGTCGTCGGGGATCAGGAAGACGACGTTGCCCTCGTCGAGCTCGCCGGCGATCCGGTTGGCGACGTAGGCGATGGCGCCGGCGCTGACGCCGGCGAAGATGCCCTCTTCGCGCAGCAGCTTCTGGGTCCAGACGATCGAGTCGCGGTTGGAGACCATGATCTTCCGGTCGAGGACCGAGAGGTCGATGATCGGCGGGATGAAGCCGTCGTCGAGCGAGCGGAGGCCGTCGACGAGCTCCCCCTGCATCGGCTCGGAGGCGACGATCTTGGTCTCGGGGTCGTGCTCCTTCAGGCGGCGGCCGACGCCCATCAGGGTTCCGCCGGTGCCGAGGCCGCTGACGAATGCGGTCACCTCGTCGAGCTCCTCGAGGATCTCGACCGCGGTCCCGTTGTAGTGCGCGAGCGGGTTCGCCTCGTTGCCGTACTGGTACGGCATGTAATAGGAGGAGTCCGCCTCGGCCATCTCGAGCGCGAGCTCGACGGCCCCGTTCGAGCCCTTCGGCCCCTCCGAGTAGACGATCTCGGCGCCGTACATGGCAAGCAGCTGGGAGCGCTCGGTGGTGACGTTGTCCGGCATCACCGCCTTCAGCCGGTAGCCCTTGCGACGGCAGATCATCGCCAGGGCGATTCCGGTGTTTCCCGATGTCGGCTCCAGGATCGTCTGCCCGGGGGCGATCAGGCCCTCGGCCTCGGCCCGGTCGATCATCGCCTTCGCGACCCGGTCCTTGACGGAGCCGGTCGGGTTGCGGCCCTCGAGCTTCGCGAACATCCGGACGTCCGGGTTCGGAGCCAGCCGCTGCAGCTCGACCAGCGGAGTGTTCCCGATCGCCTCGAGAATGCTCTCGAACTGGCCGCCGCAAGGTCGATTCAGCACATCGCCACCCATACTTCAGTAAGTGTAGTGCAGTCGAACACTCCCGACAGGCATTTCCTTGGAACCCGATCGGGATTAGGGATTTCGCCCGGCTCTGGCCTCGGATCGATTCAGGATAAGGTGGGGTCGCTTCACCGGCATGGGGCGGGTGCAGCTTTCAGTGAGAGAGAAAGGGACGGCCAGTGCAAAGGAAGACCAGGATTTGGTCGCTGCTCGTACTCGCGATCGGTCTGATCGCCGCCTTCGCGGTTGCCGGATGCGGAAGCGACGACAGCACGAGTGGCAGTAGCGACAGCACCGAGGCAAGCTCGGGGACCATCGACATCTCGAACGCGAAGCTGATCCAGGAGGGACAGCTCCTGGTCGGCACCGACGCGCCGTACCCGCCGTTCGAGATCGGGACCCCCGAGAGCGGCGACTTCAGCGGCTTCGACAAGGACCTGATGGACGCGATCGCCGAGAAGCTCGGCCTCGAGCCCACCTACCAGAACAGCTCGTTCGACACGATCTTCCGTGACGTGGCCAGCGGGCAGTTCGACGTGGTCGCCGCCGCGGCGACGATCACCCCGGATCGCGAGAAGGTCGTCGACTTCTCCCGCCCGTACTACGAGGCCCAGCAGGCGCTCGTCGTGCCGGAGGGCTCCGACATCACCTCGACCGCCGACCTCGGGGGCATGATCGTGGGCGCCCAGCAGGGCACCACCGGGCAGACCCTCGCCGAGGACGAGACCGACGCCGGCGAGGTTCGCGGCTTCGGCAAGGGCGCCGA
Source organism: Conexibacter sp. (assembly GCA_018263295.1). Classification (GTDB taxonomy): domain Bacteria; phylum Actinomycetota; class Thermoleophilia; order Solirubrobacterales; family 70-9; genus RHKX01. Next base: position 11,103 of record JADFCZ010000059.1, on the reverse strand, counting down.
TGCCCTCGCTGCGGTCACGACCGAGCAGGTGGACGCTGCGATCGTCGACCAGCCGTTCGCGGCTGACGCCGTCGAGAAGCAGGGCGGCATCGAGATCGCCGAGGAGATCTCGACCGACGAGGTCTACGGCTTCCCGACCGCGCCGGGCAATCCGCTCAACGACGCAATCGACGAAGCGATCGGGCAACTGATCGACGACGGCACGATGAACGAGCTGTACCAGGAGTACTTCTCGACGGACGCGCCGGAGTCGGTGACGAACCCGAAGTAGTCGATACCAACCGAGCCGCCGGAGCCTGGAGGACAGCGTCTTGCGGCCGACACGATTACGAGAAGGAGCGCCCCTCGGCGCTCCTTCTCGTTCGCGGGCGGATATAAACCCCTCACCGGGGACAGGACCGAGCTAGGAGCGAGGGCGCATGGAGTTCATCCGCGAGTACTACTTCGACTTCAACGTCATGAGCGACTACATGTCGCCGATCCTCGACGGGTTCTGGCTGACGTTGAAGCTCTCGATCCTCGGCGGGATCTTCTCGCTGATCTGGGGTCTGGTCCTGGCCGTCCTGCGACAGCTGCCCGGAAAGCCCCTTGCGCCGGTCAGATGGCTGACGATCGGCTACATCGACGTCTTCCGCGGCATCCCCCTGCTGATCGTCCTGCTGCTGGTCTCCGGCGGCCTCAGCACCCTTGCCGCTCCGATCGGCGGCGACGTGCTGCCGGACTTCATCGGCAAGCCGACGTGGTTCGGCGAGACGAGCCCGTTCTGGTACGGGGTGATCTCGCTGACGATCACCTACGGCGCCTACATGGCCGAGGTCTACCGGGCCGGGATCGAATCCGTGCCCGGAGGGCAGATGGAGGCGGCGCGCTCGCTCGGGATGAGCCATTCCCAGTCGATGCGGCACGTGATCGTCCCGCAGGCGGTCCGCCGGGTGATCCCGCCTCTGCTCAACGACTTCATCGCGCTGATGAAGGACACCTCGCTGGTCAGCATCCTCGGGGCGGCCGAGGTCGTCTACGTCGGCCGCCAGATCCAGTCCGACATCTTCAACGGCTCCGGGCTCGTGATGGGGGCCATCCTGTTCCTGATCGTCACGATCCCGCTCGCCCGGCTCGTCGACTACATGATCGGCCGACAACAGGCCCGCTACGAGAGGGGGATCGCATGAGTACGGAAGGCGGCTCGGTCGTTCCGACGACCGGCGAGCTCAAGACCGCGCCCGACGGCTCGATCCTCGGGCTGCACGAGATCCGCAAGAGCTTTGGCGAGCTCGTCGTCCTCGACGGCGTCGAGTTGACGATCAAGCGGGGCGAGGTGGTCTGCATCCTCGGTCCGAGCGGCTCCGGCAAGTCGACGCTGCTGCGCTGCGTGAACCTGCTCTCGCCACCCGACAGCGGCCGCATCGTCCTCGAGGGCGAGGAGATCACCGGCAAGGGCACGGCGGGGCTCGACTTCGTCCGGCAGCGCGTCGGCATGGTCTTCCAGCAGTTCAACCTGTTTCCGCTGAAGACCGCGCTCGAGAACGTCACCCTGGCGCCGGAAACCGTGCTCGGCCGCTCCGAGGGCGAATGCCGGAAGCGCGGCGAGGAGCTGCTGACGCGCGTCGGGATGGCCGACAAGATGCACGAGTACCCGGACCGGCTCTCGGGCGGGCAGCAGCAGCGGGTCGCCATCGCCCGGGCGCTGGCGATGGACCCGCACGTGATGCTCTTCGACGAGGTCACCAGCGCCCTCGACCCGGAGCTCGTCAAGGAGGTGCTCGACGTGATGCGCGAGCTCGCCGACGAGGGGATGACGATGATGGTCGTCACCCACGAGATCGGCTTCGCGCGCGAGGCGGCACACCGGGTCGTGTTCATGGACGGCGGCGTGGTCGTCGAGGACGGACCGCCCTCGCAGGTGCTGGACAACCCCCAGCAGGAGCGCACGAAGTCCTTCCTTGGCCTGGTGCTCGAGCACTAGACCTTCGTTCGGCCGGCGGCCCGCGGCGGTCCGGTGGCCCTTGTGGGCGTCCGGACCGACTCGCTACCCTTTCGCCTCCGTGTCAGCAGCTCCGACAACCGGGGCGAGGCCGGCGACCCGGACCCGTAGCCGGATATCTGGACGTGCGGCGCTGACGATCGCGCTGCTGGCCCTGATCGCCGCGGTCTGCATGCCCGCCCGCTCCGACGCCGCACAGGCCCCGAAGGGGTTCTTCGGCGTGCATCCGCTCGCCGCCGCGACCGCCGACTTCGGGGAGATGGCAACCAGCGACGTCGGCTTCGTCCGGACCGGCTTCGTCTTCCATCAGGCCTACCCGTTGGCGCCGCTGCCGGAGGCGCCGCTCACCGCCGCCGACTACGACTGGACCACCTTCGACGCGATCGTCACCGGCGCCGCCGAGCAGGGGATCGACGTGCTCCCGGTCCTGCTCGGGACCCCCGGCGACCACGAGCGCGGGTCCACCCCACTCGACTCCCCGAAGGCCACCGGCACGTGGAAGGGCTACCTGGCCGAACTGGTCCGCCGCTACGGCCCCGACGGCGTCTTCTGGACCGAGAACCCGCTCCTGCCCGAGCACCCGATCGAGGACTGGCAGGTGTGGAACGAGCCGAACTCCTTCAACAACTGGGCCGATCCGAACCCGAGGGCCTACGGCAGGCTGCTGTCGATCTCGGCGAAGGTCATCCACGCCGAGGACCCGGCGGCCGACGTCGTCTCCGCCGGGGTCATCTCCCAGCCGGTCAACCGCCGGGCCGATGACGGGGACGCCTACCTGAAGAAGATGCTGCGCTCGAAGACCGCCGCCAAAGCCGCGGACACGATCGCCATCCACCCCTACACCGGGGCCGTCAAGGACGTCAAGAAGCAGATCAAGCTGACCCGCGAGGTGCTCGACAAGGCGAAGCTGAAGAAGACGCCGATCTGGGTGACCGAGATCGGCTGGGGCAAGGGCAGCAGCTCGAACCCGCTGATCGTCTCCGCGGCGAAGCAGCGCCGGAACCTCCGCGACGCCTTCCGGATGATGCTCCAGGAGCGGAAGCGGATGAACATCGGCAGGGCCGTCTGGTACCAGTGGAAGGACGGGCCCGACTCGGTCTGCGGCTGGTGCAGCACCTCGGGCCTGCTCAACGAGGACGGGACCGCGAAGCCGCTGCTCAGCGAGTTCGCCGCGATCGCGCGGCGCTGAGGCCCCGCCGCTGAGGTTCTAGGCTCTCCAGCGATGCGAGAGATGGAACCGCGGCTCTTCCGGATCGGCGTCGTGTCGTCGCCGCTGACGGACCCCGCCGACGCCCCGAAGCAGGGCGACGAGGGAGCTCCCCCGGCATCGATCGTCATCGACGATGAAGTCCATGACGCCATGGAGGGGATCGAGCCCGGCGACGAGCTGATCGTCATCACCTGGCTCGACCGTGCCGACCGGGACGTGACCCGCGTCCACCCTCGGGGCGACGCCTCCCGTCCCCGGCTCGGCGTCTTCGCCACCCGCTCGCCGGCGCGCCCGAATCCGATCGGCCTGCACCGCGTTCAGGTACGCGAGATCGACGGAACCGAGCTTGTGGTGACGGGCCTGGAGGCGGTCGACGGCACCCCCGTCCTCGACCTCAAGCCGGTCCTCGGGGGAATCGACGAGAGATAGGTGTCGGGGAGCGTCGGCGGGCGGAGCTCTCCTAGCCGGGGCCCGGGGCGGACAGCTTGCCCCGCCGCTGCAGCCGGCGCTGGAGGTTGCGAAGGTAGGGCGAGGCTCCGCCGCGAGCCGCGATCGCAGCCGGATAGGCGTGGGTGTGCCGAGCGGTCCGCCAGCCCCGGATCCGGCCGCCGACCCCGCTCACGGTCCGGTCGATCGCCGCCTGGCCGCCGAGGATGACGAGGTCCCGCGCGACGACGGCCGGCAGCCGGGACGGGGTCAGGACGCCCCATTTCCGGAGCACGTAGCCACGGCCGAAACCGGTCAGGTAGTTCTTACCGCGCGATCCCGAGCCGAGCGTAGCCGAGTGCTCGTGGACGCCGAGCGCGTCCGGCGCGAGCCGGCAGTCGCCGCCGGCCTCGAGCATCTTCAGCGCGAGATCGACGTCCTCCCAGTAGGCGAAGAGACGCTCGTCGAAGCCGCCGACGTCGAGAAACGCGTCGCGATCGAATGCGGCCGCCTTCGGCGAAGGTCCGATCGGGTCGGCGGCGTCGGCGAGCGCCGACAGCGGCTCGCCGTTCAGGTAGTCGTAGACGAGCAGGGTCCGGTCGAGCTCCATGCCGGCGCTGTCGATCAGATCGGGATGCCGCCAGTCGCGAAGGACCCCCGAGGTCATCACGATCCCCGCGGCGGGGTCGAGCGGCGCGATGAGCCGCTCGACGAAGTCCGGATCGCAGACGCAATCGTCGTTGAGCAGCACGAGCGTCTCGGTCGAGGCCCGCCGCGCGCCGAGATTCATCGGCACCGAGAAGCCGGCGTTGCGATCGAGCGGCACCACCTCGGCGAAGTCGTAGGCCGAGCAGGTCGCGGTCACCGCACGACCCGGGGAGTCGTTGTCGATGACGATCGTCTCGTGCTCGATGGTCTGCGCGGCCAGCGAAGCGAGCAGGCGGTCGAGACGACCCCCGGCCGGGGACTGGGACGGGACGATGACCGTCGCGGCGCTCACGCTCGCGCGGGGCTCAGAACGCGCCGGTACCGCGGATGACCGCGGGGAGCGTGTGGATGAGGATCCTCAGGTCCTGAGCCATGGACGGGTTCTCGATGTACTGGATCTCGACGGCGTGCCGCTCGGAGAACGTGAGCTCGCTGCGGCCGAACACCTGCATCGGGCCCGTGACCCCGGGCTTGACGCTGAGCCGGACCCGCTCGGCGTCGGTGTAGCGCTCGACGAGCTCGACCTGCTCGGGCCGCGGTCCGACGATGCTCATCTCGCCGACCAGGACGTTGACGAGCTGCGGCACCTCGTCGAGGCTGAGCCGGCGCAGGAACGCACCGACCCTGGTCACCCGCGGATCGTCCCGCAACTTGAAGACCGGCTCTTCGAGCTCGTGGATATCGACGAGGCCTTCGAGCTCGGCCTCGGCATCGACCGTCATCGTCCGCAGCTTGTACATCCGGAACGGACGGCCGTCGAGGCCGGCGCGGATCTGCGAGAACACGATCGGGCCGGGGCTGTCGAGCTTGATCGCGATCGCGAAGACGATCGCGAACGGAGCGAACAGCAGGAGGCCGACGGAGGCGGCGGTCACGTCGAAGAGGCGCCGGATCAGCATCGAGGACCGCGACGGGTCCCACGTGTTGTACTCGAGGATCGGGAGGTCGGCGAGGTGCACGAAGCGCCCCGATGGCAGCGCCTTGCCGCGCAGCGGCGAGACGACGCTGATCTTCACCTGGCGGCTGTGGCAAAGGTCCTTCAGGTAGCCGATCAGATCGGCCTCGACCCCGGTCGCCGCGACCACGATCCGGTCGACCCGATCAGTCAGGGCGACGAGCTCGTCCTCGCGCTCGCGGCCGGTGCCGAGCTCGCCGATCTCCCGGACGGCGGCGAGCTCGAGGTGCATCTCCTTGAAGAGCTGGAACTTGCGCTGCAGCGAGGCGAGGTCCGGACCGTCACCGACGAGACCGACCAGCTCAGGCGGCGTCCACCGCCACCACAGCGACCGCGCCAGCGACCGGAAGCCGATCCCCACGACGGCGGCGAGGAGGAAGAGCTCCAACATGGTCCCCCGCTCGACGAAGCCGACCGGCGTCAGCGAGAGCAGCAACACGACGGCCGCGGTCGTCAGCGCGGCCCAGGCGACCAGCGAGGGCACCTCGTCCGCGGTGAGGTGCCGGAGAGCCCGGTGGTCGCGATCGTAGAGGCCGAAGAGCTTGGCCAGAAGCGGCCAGAGCGGCAGGAAGAGAAGGGCCCAGAAGGTGCCGGTGGCCGGCACGGTCGCGATCAGCGTCGCGACCGTCGCCGCACAGAGGTCCGCGATCGCGAGCAGCCGCCTTCTTCGCGCATCGCGCCACCAACGCCCGCGCCGGACCGGGATCGCCCCGCGCGTGGCGGCGACGACCGGAGCCACAGCATCGCGCGGCTCCGCGGAACCCTCGGTTACGGCCTCACGGCCGGCGATGTGAGGCATCTAGCCCTCGCCCCTGGTGGTCGAAATCCCTGATGAGCTTTCTGCCTGCATTCAGCCAGAGAGCATAGACCTGCGGTCCGGATATCACGAACCGGAGCCGGCGCCCAGACCCGGCTCGATCAAGGCCCTCGGAATCACCAGCGGCGCCAACGACAGCGCCGCGTCCGCGTAGATCACCCCCACCCTGCGGTTGCCGAGCGCAACCTCGAGACTCGAGGCGAGCAACCAGGCGCGGAAGTCATCCGGGGTGATCTCGATCGCTCGCCGCGTAGCGAGGCGGGCGGCATCGATGTTGCCCGCGGCCTGCTCGATCGTTGCCAGCTGCAGCCACGGCTCCGGGTTCCACGGCTCGATCGCGGTCGCCGAGCGGGCCGCAGCCGCCGCGTCGTCGAGGCGGCCCGCCGCCAATGCGTCGTCGGAGGCGTTCATCCGGTTGCCGGATGCGGCGAGGACGCCCGCCGACCACAGCGCAGGCACTGCCAGGACGGCGACGACGAGCGCAACCGCGGGCGCCGGGACTCGAATCGGCTGCCCCGCCGCCGGCACGTTCCGCCAACGGCCGGGTGCAATGGCCCCGTTCACGCAGAGGGCCGCCGCGACGAGGATCGGCATCGCGGCCGCCGGAACGGCCCAGATCCAGTCGATCAGGACGCCGAGCAGGCCCGTGGAGATCAGCCCGAGCGCGGCACCGGGAGCGGCGCCGTCTCGCATCCGCGAGAGGGGGATCGCGGAGGCGGCGACCGCCGCGAAGAAGACGAGGAATGCCGCCAGCCCGACGATGCCGAGCTCGGCGAGCAGCTCGAGCGGTTCGGAGTGCGCGTTCCGCACCGGCGTCTCGAGGTCGCCGTGACGGTTCCAGTAGAGGCCGAAACTGCCGGCCCCGATGCCGCGAAACGGCTCGTCGCCGGCGGCATCGACAGCGGCTGACCAGAACTGGGCGCGGCCGGAGCCGGTGACCGAGAGCTCCCCCGATCCCGTGCTCGCCTCCCGTCCCGATGTCGCCGCGAAGTCGCCGGCGATCCGCCCGGGGCCGACGACGAGGACCAGGGCCACGAGCGCGACCAAGGACGCGCCGAGGACGTGCCGCATCCGCAGGCCGGGGATCGCGATGGCGGAGCCGCGCGACACTGCTGCCGGGCCGATTGCGGCCGCCGCAGCCACGCCCGCCAACAGCGCCGCGCCGACGACTGCCTCCTCCCGCCCCGGTGTCACGAGGGGGGCATCGAGGATGCCGTCACCCAGGGTCGCGGCGACGGCGGCGGGAATCGAGCAGGTCACGCCGACCGCGAGCGCCGCGATCGCCCTGCTGCGAGAGCGGGACGCCGCGATCGCCACCGCGGCGCCGACCGCGATCGCAATCAGCGCCCCGCGAGAGGAGGTCATGAAGGCGGCGAGGCCGACGATCGGCATCGCAGCGAGTGCGGCGGAGGAGGCCGCCCGCCCCCGCGACGACGCCGCGATCCAGACGAGCACGGGAACGGACATCGCCGCCATCGAGCCGAGGGCGTTCCAGTAGCCGACCGGGTAGCTGAGGCGGCCCGCCGAGGACCCCATCGAGGAAACCAGGCCGACATCGCCCGCGCCGACGCCCGCGAGGCGGGAGGCGACCGCGATCGCGCTCACTGCCACCAGTCCCGCCGCCAGCCCGATCAGGACCGACGGGCCTCTCCCCGGCCCGACCAAGAGCCCCGTCAGCAGGAACGCCCCGAGGTAGCCGGACAGGCGAACGACGTCCTCGAACCCCGCTCCACGGTCGAGCGACCACCCCAGCGAGAGCGCCGCGTAGACCGCGATCAACGCGAGCGCGCCGGCCGCGATCAGGAAGTGCCGGCTCAGGGCTCGCTCCCGGGCCGGGCCCAGCGCCGTGGCGAGAACCGCGATCCAGGTCAGGGCGGAGGCGATTCCGAGCACCTCGGAGCCGTAACCGCCGCTCTCCAGGGAGAGCGCGACCACGACGACCGCGGCCGCGGCTCCCGGAACGAGCTCCGGGAGCTTCCCGGCAATCCCTGGTGAGGCTTTCACTATCGTCTGGCGTCGATGATCTGCCCGACCCGAAGGAAGGCCTGGCTTGCGATCGCGATCGTAGCGGCGCTGACCGCAGTCCCCGCCACCGCATCCGCCGCCGCGACCGCGAGCGACGAGTACGTCCTCGAGATCCCGGGCTTCCGTCAGGCCAACAATGGCTTGGCCGCCGGGGCGGCCGCGACGGCGAACGACGCCGGCGACGGCATCCAGCGCGGGGTCGTGGGCGAGCAGGACCCTCCGCCCACGCCGCTCGCCACGCTCGGCGACGCGGTTTCCTCTTTCCCGGGCGCGTTCGCCGCCGGCCTCCTCGCCCTCGCCGCGATCGCCCTGCTCAGCATCTCCAGCCGCCGCTCGAGCTCGCACGCGACGCGTTGAGCCGGTTCGCGAAGCTCCCGGCGGCGATCGCCGCCCTCGTCGCCATCTGCGCGATCGCGGTCCTCGCCGGCTGCGGCGGCGAGGACGAACCCACCGAGGTCGCGGCCGACCCGTTCTACGGCGTCGCGCCGGAGGGTCTGCAGGACCCGAGCGACTACGAGCGCATGCGTGCCGGCGGACTCGGGACGGTTCGCGTGGTTCTCCAGTGGTCGGGAATCGAGACCGAGAAAGGCGTCTACAACTGGCAGAGCAGCGACCAGGTCCTCGGCGCGCTCGCGCTCGCGGGCCTCGATCCGCTCGTGACCGTCTACGGGACCCCGCCGGTCTACGCCTCCGATCCGAACCAAGCCCCCACCAACGACGAGGAGACCTTCGACGCCTGGGCCGACTTCGTCGGTGCCGCCGCGAGCCGTTACGGGAGCCAGGGCGACTTCTGGCTGGTGTTCGCCGGCGCGAACCCCGGCACCGACCCGCGCCCGATCCGCGAGTGGGAGATCTGGAACGAGCCGAACTCGTCGACCTTCTGGTCGCCGACCCCCGATCCCGCCGCCTACGCCGACCTGCTCCGGCGGTCGTCCAAGGTGATCCGCAAAGCGGACCCCGAGGCGGAGATCATGAGCGCCGGGATGTTCGCGACCCCGCAGTCGGACGGCGCGATCGTCTCTTACGACTTCATCGATTCGCTCTACGACATCAGCGGCGTCGACGACGCTATCGACATCGTCGGCCTGCATCCCTACGGCCCCGACGAGAAGGCGGTCGTCGACCAAGTCGAGAAGACCCGGGAGACGATCGAAGCGGCCGGCAGCGACGCCCCGATGTGGGCCACCGAGATCGGCTGGGGATCGAACCCGAAGGGCGGCAACGACCTCTCCAAGACGCCGGAGGAGCAGGCGCAGCTGCTCAGCGACACCTTCGGTGAGCTCAGCGACTCGAGCGAGGACCTCGGCCTCGACGGGGTCGTCTGGTACACGTGGCACGACTCGACCGAGTCCGCCGTCGGCGAGTGCGGCTGGTGTGCGACGGCGGGCCTGGTCGACGCCGACCGCGACACGAAGCCGTCCTGGACCGCCTACACGGACCTGACCGGCGGAACTCCCTAGCGCTCGGCGACGACCGCGCTCAGGCGCCGCCGGCCATCGCCGGCAGGATCACGACCGTGTCGGATCCGGAGACCGCGGTGCCGAGGCCGTCGAGCAACCGCACGTCCTCGTCGTTGAGGTAGACGTTGACGTAACGGTTGAGCTCACCGGCATCGTCGAAGATCTGTCCGCTGACGCCGGGATGGGCGTCGGCGAGGCTCCGCAGCACGGAGCCGACGTCCTCGCCCTCGGCCTCGACGACCGACTCGCCGCCCGTCTGGGCGCGAAGCACCGGTGGGATCTTCACCTTCGACATGGCCGGGACCCTACAGATCGGGGCGTCGCGTCTACTCGAACCCGGCGGGCATCAGCGCGCCGCGTTCGGTGACCTCGTGGTAGCAGAGCACGTCGCGGGCGAAGTAGTGCCCGACGAGGCTGCGGCGGGTCGCTCCGGGGCGCGTGACCCCGGAGCCGCCGTGGGTCAGGTTGTGGTGCCAGAAGAGGACGTCGCCCGCCGAGGCGGTGAACTTGACGGTCTCGGTGCCGGCGACGAGCTCGCGCATGCGCCGCACGTAGGCGTCGCCCTTGTCGGCGATCAGCAGCGGCGGTGGATCGGGCACACCGAGGTCCTCCGACATCAGGTAGGGGAGCCGATGGCTGCCGGGCACGTAGAAGACCGGCCCCGCACCCTCGTCGATGTCCTCGAGCGCGACCCACATCCCGACCAGGAAGCCAGGTGGCTCGGTCATCATGTGAAAGGCGTCGGAGTGGGCCTCCTGTTGACTCCCGGTCTGGAAGTAGATCGTCTGGAACAGCCCCGCCCGGCGGCCGAGGATCAGCTCGATCAGGCCCAGGGCCCGTTCGTCCTCCGCCAGCGCTGCCACGGCCGCCGACTCGCGATGGACGTTCATGTACCGGGGGTCGAGGTGGTGTTGCTGAATCCGGCCGGAGGCGGCGAAACGGTCGACCTCCTCGTTGGCCGCCGCGACCTCCTGAGCGTCGAAGAATCCCTTCGCGACGAGGTAGCCGGTCTCCGGCCACTCGCGCAGGCCCTGCTGGAGCGAGGCATCGAGCGCGGCGAACCGCGGGTCGGCCTCCAGCTCGGCGAGCCCGTCCGGGCGGTCGAGCAGCGCCACGCCCTGACCGCGCCCGGCGACCTCGGAGTGGCTGACGAGACCGAACCACGGTCCGCTCATGCCGAGCTCGCGGTAGCGGCGCCTCGTCGGGCGCAGCTGCTCGCGGTGCAGAATCTGGCCCGCCGCAACGACCGGACGGAACCGGCCCAGCCGGTTTCGGGCCCTGGCTATCGATTCGCGTAATGCCACTGAAGGCGCGAGCCTACCGGGACGGCTCGAGCCGTACCAGCCGGCTGTCCGGCGAGGCCGGGGGGTGCGAGGTCAAGGAAGCGGTCGGCGAAGCGTGCCCCGGCACGTGAGCCGGCCGATGGCACCTGGCCCGGTTATCTGGCGAGGCCGGGGGGTGCGAGGTCAAGGAAGCGGTCGGCGAAGCGTGCCCCGGCACGTGAGCCGGCCGATGACGCCG
>JADFCZ010000058.1 GCA_018263295.1 Conexibacter sp. | reverse complement strand
CAGGTCGATGTGCGCCATCCGCTCGCGACGGACCTTCGAGCGCGTGACCTCGACGCCGCAGCGCTCGCAGACGATGCCCTTGTAGCGGACCCGCTTGTACTTGCCGCAGTAGCACTCCCAGTCCTTGGTCGGACCGAAGATGCGCTCGCAGAAGAGCCCGTCCTTCTCGGGCTTCAGCGTCCGGTAGTTGATGGTCTCGGGCTTCGTGACCTCGCCCGACGACCAACTCCGGATCTTCTTCGGAGAGGTGAGGCCGATCTCGATTGCGTCGAAGTTGTTGATGTCCACTTAGCGGCTCCTAGCCTTACTCGTAAATTCGTGCGTCCCGGTTGCGCGGCCGTGCGTCACGTCTTCGCTTCCGCCTCCGCGCCCGCTTCGTCGCCCGACTCCTCGTTCTGCGTCTCGTCGGCCGCCTCGCCGTCGCCGGCGCGGACGCCGGAGAGGTCGATGCCGAGCTCCTCGGCGGCGCGCAGCAGCTCGTCCTCTTCCTCCTCGAGGCCGACCTTGCCCTCCTCGGTGACGAGGTTGGCGTCCAGCGACAGCGCCTGCATCTCCTTGAGCAGCACCTTGAACGACTCCGGAACCGACGGCTCGGGGATGTTCTCGCCCTTGACGATCGACTCGTAGGCCTTGACGCGCCCGACGGTGTCGTCGGACTTGACGGTGAGCATCTCCTGCAGCGTGTAAGCCGCGCCGTATGCCTCCAGCGCCCAGACCTCCATCTCGCCGAAGCGCTGACCGCCGAACTGCGCCTTGCCGCCCAGCGGCTGCTGGGTGACGAGCGAGTAGGGGCCGGTGCTCCGTGCGTGGATCTTGTCGTCGACGAGGTGGAGCAGCTTCAGGATGTACATGTAGCCGATCGTCACCTCGCCCTCGTACGGCTCGCCGGTGCGGCCGGAGTAGAGCTGAGCACGGCCCGCCGAGCGCGCGCCCTCGGGCTTGCTCTCGTCGAGTCCGAGGTCGATGCCCCGCTCGTCCCAGTTCTCCTTCTGCCACTGCACGAGCGCGTTGTCGACGTCGGCGACGGTGGCGCCGTCGAAGACCGGCGTGGCCACGTTGACCCGCCCGTTCTCGATCTTGCGCACCTGATCCCAGGACTCCGAGCCGTCGTCGTACCAACCGTTGGCCGCGACCCAGCCGAGATGCGTCTCGAGGATCTGGCCGATGTTCATCCGGCTCGGCACGCCGAGCGGGTTGAGGATGACGTCGACGGGAGTGCCGTCGGCGAGGTGAGGCATGTCCTCCTCGGGCACGATCTTCGAGATCACGCCCTTGTTGCCGTGGCGGCCGGCGAGCTTGTCGCCCTCCTGGATCTTCCGCTTCGTCGCGACGAACACCCGGACGAGGTCGTTGACCCCGGGGCTGAGGTCGTCGCCGTCGTCGCGGTTGAACGTGAGCACCTCGAGGACGACGCCGCCGGACCCGTGCGGGACCTTCAGCGACGTGTCGCGGACCTCGCGCGCCTTCTCCTTGAAGATCGCGCGGATCAGCTTCTCCTCGGCGGTCAGCTCGGTCTCGCCCTTCGGCGTGACCTTGCCGACGAGCAGGTCGCCGGAGCTGACCTCGGCGCCGACGCGGACGATGCCGCGCTCGTCGAGGTTCCGCAGCGACTCCTCCGAGCGGTTCGGGATGTCGCGGGTGATCTCCTCGTCGCCGAGCTTGGTCGTCCGGGCGTCGATCTCGTACTCCTCGATGTGGATCGAGGTGAGCTCGTCGTCCTTGACCAGGCGCTCCGAGAGGATGATCGCGTCCTCGAAGTTGTAGCCCTCCCAGGACATGAAGGCGACCAGGCAGTTCTTGCCGAGCGCGATCTCGCCGGCCGAGGTCGAGGACCCGTCGGCGAGCACGTCGCCGGCCTTGACCTTGTCGCCGAGGTTCACGATCGGCCGCTGGTGGATGATCGTGCCCTGGTTCGAGCGCTGGAACTTGTTCAGCGCGTACGTGTCCTTCTTGCTGCCGTGGCTGACCGTGATCCGCTCGGCGTCGATCTCGCTGACCTCGCCGTCGTTGAGGGCGAGGATGACGTCGCCGGAGTCGATCGCGGCGCGGCGCTCCATGCCGGTGCCGATCAGCGGCGGCTCCGGCTTCAGGAGCGGCACCGCCTGGCGCTGCATGTTCGAGCCCATCAGCGCGCGGTTGGCGTCGTCGTGCTCGAGGAACGGGATCAGCGCCGTGGCGACCGACCAGATCTGGGTCGGCGAGACGTCCATGTAGTCGACCTGCTCGGGTGCGGCGGCCATGACCTCGGCCTCGTCGCGGACGCGGCAGAGGATCCGGTCGCCGACGAGCTTGCCGGACTTCGGGTCGATCTCGGCGTTCGCCTGCGCGATCACCTTCTCCTCCTCCTGGGTGGCGTCCAGGTGGACGATCTCGTCGGTGACCTTGCCGTTCTTGACGACGCGGTACGGGGTCGTGACGAACCCGAACTCGGAGATCTCCGCGTAGGAGGCGAGCGAGCCCATCAGGCCGATGTTCGGGCCCTCCGGCGTCTCGATCGGGCACATCCGGCCGTAGTGGGTCGGGTGCACGTCGCGGACCTCGATCGGAGCGCGCTCACGGGTCAGCCCGCCCGCGCCGAGCGCCGACAGGCGGCGGCGGTGGGTGAGGCCCGAAAGCGAGTTCGTCTGGTCCATGAACTGCGACAGCTGCGAGGAGCCGAAGAACTCCTTCATGGCGGCGACGACCGGGCGGATGTTGATGATCGTCTGCGGGGTGATCGCGTCGGCGTCCTCGGTGGTGAGGCGCTCGCGGACGACCCGCTCCATCCGGTAGAGGCCGATCCGGAAGGCCTCCTGGATCAGCTCGCCGACGGTGCGGAGCCGGCGGTTGCCGAAGTGCTCGTACTCGTCGAGGTGGTCGGCGACGGGCTCGCGGGCGTAGGTCAGAGCCTCGGCCGCGTAGTCCTTGATCGGCCGCTCCTCGTCGATCTCCTCGGGCACGCCGAGCAGCTTCGGCAGGCTGACGAGCTCCTTGATCAGGGCGACGATGTCGTCCTTGGTCAGGGTCCGTGTATCGAGGTCGATGTCGAGGTCGAGGCGGGCGTTCAGCTTGTAGCGGCCGACCGTGGTGAGGTCGTAGCGCTTCGGATCGAAGAAGAGCTGCTCGAGCAGCGCCGTCGCGGCGTCGACCGACGGCGGCTCGCCCGGGCGCTGCTTCTTGAACAGCTCGATCAGCGCGCCTTCCTCGGTCTTGGTCGCGTCGGTGTCGGCGGCGATCGTGTGCCGCATGTAGACGGAGTTGTCGAACATCTCCAGCAGCTGCTCGTCGGAGACGAAGCCCATCGCGCGCAGCAGGACGGTAACCGGGAGCTTGCGCTTGCGGTCGATCCGGGCGAAGACCTTGCCCTTCTTGTCGATCTCGAGCTCGAGCCAGGAGCCGCGGGCCGGCATCAGGTTGGCGATGAAGACCTGCTTCTCACGGTCCTTCGGCGCCATCACGTAGGCGCCGGGGGAGCGGACGAGCTGCGTGACCACGACGCGCTCGGTGCCGTTGATGATGAAGGTGCCGCGGTCGGTCATCCACGGGAAGTCGCCCATGAAGACGGTCTGCTCGCGGATCTCGCCGGTCTCACGGTTCTGGAACGCGACCTCGACGTTGAGCGGGCGCGAGTAGGTGATGTCCTTCTCGCGGCACTCCTCGATCGAGTGCTGCGGATCGTCGAAGCGGAAGGAGCCGAAGACGATCCCGAGGTTGCCGGTGTAGTCGGTGATCGGCGAGACGTCGTCGATGGTCTCGCGCAGCATCCCGTGCTTGGTATCCGTGAGCCGCTCGAAGGAACGGCGCTGGATATCTATGAGGTTGGGTACGTCGAGGGGGGTCTGGAGGCGGGAGAAAGTGCGGCGGGCGGCAGCGTGCGAAGGGGCCAACTTGGGCGACTCCTCAAGAGTTCTCGGGGGTGGTCGGAAACGTGCGCGGCGAAACGTACGAGCGGCAAGGAACTCGTGTGCCGCGCGCGACCGCTGAATATAACAAAGGATCGGAGCGCGCTGCAAGTGCAGCGTCTCGACGGCTTGCTGAAGCCGTTCGGCGGGCGCCGGGCACGATCCGTTTCGGTTGTCCGGCGCGGACGCCGGCTCGCGGTCGCCCGCGATCGCCGGACAGGGTAGCCGCTCGGAGCGGGAAAAGCGAGGTCGATCCGCCCCGCCGGCACGGCCCCCTCAACGGCGAACGCCCGGGGATGCCCGGGCGTTCGCAAGCGGTGGCGGGAGCTGCTCCCCGCAGCGGCGGAGCTACTTGAGCTCGACCTCGCCGCCGGCCTCCTCGAGGTCGGCCTTGAGCTTCTCGGCCTCCTCGCGGTCGATGCCCTCCTTGACGGGGCCCGGGGCGCCGTCGACGACCGCCTTGGCCTCCTTGAGGCCGAGGCCGGTGGCCGCGCGGACCGCCTTGATGACCTGGATCTTCTTCTCACCGGCGCTGGTGAGGACGACGTCGACGGTGCTCGACTCCTCCTCGGCGGCGCCGGCATCGCCGCCGCCGGCCGCGGGAGCGGCCGCCGCAACGGCCGTCGCCGAAACCCCGAACTCCTCCTCGAGCGCCTTGATGCGCTCGGAGAGCTCGAGGACGGAGATGCTCTTCAGCTCCTCGATCCACTTGTCGGTCGTAAGCGTGTCTGCCATTTAGTCCTCCTTCTCATCCCCGGAGTCGGCGTCGGCGTCGTCGCCGCCCTCCTCCGAAGTCTCATCAGCTTGGTTCTCGGAAGTCGTGTCCTCGGCCTCGGGTTCCTCAGCCTCGGCGGCGTCGTCGCCTTCGGCGGAAGCCTCGGGTTCGGAGTCGTCGGCCTCGGCCTCCTCGGCGGCGGGTGCCTCCTCCTCGGCCGGCGCCTCCTCGGCGGCCGGGGCGGCGTCACCGCCGACGAGGCCCTGCTCGGCGACCTGGCCGAGCTGCTGGGCGAGGCCGGCGACGAGCTGGTTCAGCGTCCGGACGAGGCCGCTGAGCGGGCTCGCGGCGAGGCCGACGAGCTGGCCGCGCAGGGTGTCGACGCCGGGCAGCTTCGCGATCGCGGTGAACTGCTCGGGGGCGAGCGCGCTGCCGTCCATCAGCCCGCCCTTGTAGGCGAGCACGTCGTTGGCCTTGATGAAGTCGGAGATCGTCTTCGCGACGACGACGGCGTCGCCGCGGATGAACGTCAGCGCGGTCGGGCCGGCCAGGTGCTCGTCGAGCGCCGCCGCGGCGTCGGTCCCGTCGGTCGCGCGCTTCGCGAGCCGGTTCTTGACGACGCTGAACGACGCGTCGCTCTCGCGCAGCTTGCTCCGCAGCTCGGCGGCCTGCGGCACCGAGATGCCGCGATAGTCGATCGCGAATACGGCATTCGCCGACTCCAGCTCGGAGCTGATCTCCTCGACCGCGGCTTGCTTCTGATCTCTGTTCATCCTGTCCGTCCTAGCTCTGAAAGTTCGTCCTCGAAACGAGAAGAGCCCGCACGCAGGCGGGCTCGAGCAGATGCTTCGGGCTCCACCTCGGCCGGCCACGTCGCGAGACGGTTATGGAGCTATCGCTCCGCCGGCGGTCTTCGGCTTCGGGACGCGGCAGTGTAGGGGATCATCGGCGGCAGTGGGTCCCCCGCGATGCGGG
Source organism: Conexibacter sp. (assembly GCA_018263295.1). Taxonomy (GTDB): domain Bacteria; phylum Actinomycetota; class Thermoleophilia; order Solirubrobacterales; family 70-9; genus RHKX01. Next base: position 5,875 of record JADFCZ010000058.1, on the reverse strand, counting down.
TGGGCCGGACGTCACTCGTCGGTGCCGGCCCCCGATGCGTCCTCGTTGCATTCGATCTGCGGCGGCTCCTCGCCCGGGAACGCCGCGAACGCGAACTGGGGGCGGTCGAAGCCCTCGACGTCGACGGCGAGCGCCGGCTGGGAGCGCGGACCGCTGCCGGCGAAGGCGTAACCGCTCTGACCGTTGCGGCTGCCGTACTCGGTGAGACCGAGGGTGAACATGCACTGGTCGAAGGTCTCGAACTCACCCATCGGCTCCCGCAGATCCTCGACGTCCTCGCGGAGATCGCGCGCGTCTTTCAGCAGATCGCCCTGCGGCGTGTCCCGGCCGGCGGCGACACGTCTCGCCGGGAGCACGCGGTCGACGGACTCGCCCGGATCCCCTCCGCATGCCGGCCTCCCGTCGCGTCGCCGCTCGATCGAGATCAACTCGTAGTCGGGGTCGTCCCAGCGGCTCCGGTCGATCGCGACCGCGGCGCGGAAGCCGGACTCGCCGGACTCACGCCGGTAAACGAACCCGAAACCTCCGCGAGGATCGCCGTACTCGGTGACCGGAAGCCAGCTCAGACACGACTCCCAGCGATCGAATCGGCTCGCCGCCTTTCCCACGTCGTCGGCGACGGCTTCGAGCCGGGCCAGCTTGCGACGCAGCGACGCCAGCGTCCCGCCTCCCTCGGAGCTCCCACGCGCGGCGGTGACGTCCGGACCGGGGAGCTTTGCCGGATCGGCGGTGCCACCCGGCACCGTCGGCGCGCTCTCGCATCCCGGCCTGCCGCTCAGGTCGTAGAGGTAGTGGCCGGGTTGCTTGCCGGGCTTCAGGGTCAGGGCGTCGCGGAGCCACGCTCCACCGCCGTCGACGTCGTCGTATCGGAACCCCTCCTCGCCGTCGCCGTCACCCCGCTCCGCGACCGCGACCCGGTCCAGGCAGTCGTCCCAGCGCTCGTACCGGCGCGCCGATCGCCGGAGCGAGCCGAGCTGCCGCTTCGACCATGCGAGCTCGGCCTCGATCGAGTCGAGCTGCGAGGCGCCCGCGGCTCGCAGCCCCGGCGCCGGACGCTCGGCGACCGGACGTGCGGCCACCGACCCGCCGCGCGGTTGGACCCCGCGACGCGCTTCGGGGAACACCACGCCGCCGGTGAACGCGAACCCGAGTGGAACCGCGGGCCCAAGCCCTCGCGGATCGGCGGTGCTGCCGCGCTCGGCCGAGCCGGCATCGCATCCCGGGCCGAACGGCCGCGAACCGCCGCGTTGATCGGCCACGATCGGCGCGAGCGGATCGATCCCCTCCTCCGCGAGATGCTGCTCTCCCTCCTCGCTCCGCCCGAACGGCACGAACTCACACGACGGCTTGGGCACGACGTCGAGAGCGGGACTCCCGGCACCGGGCATCCGGGTCTCCGCGAAGGCGTCGTTGAGGGCGAGCCCCGCGAGCAGCGCGTCGGCGTCCTCGCCGTCCCCCGTTCCGTCGAGCCCGCACGTCGTGTCGCTCGCGACGTTGTACCCCGACGACGCCGTGCTGGTCGCACGGCAGTTCTCGGTCGTCGGCTGCGCCTCGCCGGTCGACAGCAGCGACGGCGGCCCGATCACCGATCCGAATGCCTTCAGCCGATCCCCCGCCGCGACGCTCGCGGCGGCAGGCGCCACGTTCCCCGTCACCGTCGAGTATGCGAGCCCCAGGTCGCCGGCCGCGAAGAGCCCGCCGCCGCCACCCTCGGCGTAGTTGCTGCTGATCGTCGAACCGGCGACGAAGAGGTCGCCGCGAGCCCACACCCCGCCCCCGACGTGGGCGACGGCGGCGTTCCGCGCGATGGTCGAGTCGATGACGGTCACGTCCGCCTCGCCCGAGATCGCGCCGCCGCGGTCGTCGGCGCGATTCGCGTTGAGCGTGGATCCGACCACCGTGACGTCGCCGTCGAGGGTGAAGATGGCACCGCCAGGGCCGTCCGCGGTGCTGCCGTCGAGGGTGGAGTCGACGACGGTCACGTCGCCGTCCTCGTCCGTGTAGATCGCTCCCCCATCGCCGTCGGTCGTGTTCCCGTCGACGTGGGACCTGATCACGATCACGTCGCCGGTCGATCCGATCGCACCGCCGGATCCGTCGACGAGGTTGCCGCTCAGAACCGAGTCGACGACCCTGACGCCGCCGCGGCGGGCGTAGATCGCGCCGCCGTCGTCGTTCGCGAGGTTGCCCGTCAGGATCGAGCGGATCACCGTCGCCCCCCGCATCGAGAAGACGCCGCCCCCGGGCTCCTCGGCGAGGTTCTGCGAGATCTTCGAGTCGACGATCGCGATCTCTCCCCGCGTCGTCACCGCGGCCCCCGGACCGTCGCTGCCCCCGCGGGTCAGCCAGACGTCGCGGAGGCGCACGAAGCCGGTCCCGTCCTGCCGCAGAACCCTGCTCTCGAAACAGGTCTGCCGGATCACGTGCCCGTTGCCGTCCAGCTCGATCGGCCGCTGGGACTCGCGGATCGGGTCGCCGCTACGGCAGCGGTGCAGCGCGATGTCGGCGGACAGCTCGATCCCCGTTGTCCGCGGGTCGGCCCAGGCGGCCCGCAACTCGCCCTCGTCGGCGACGGCGCGGACGACTCCCGCCTCCGCTTCCCCAGATTCACCCCCGACCGCGAGCGCGACCAGTGCCACACCCAGGGTCGATACCCGCCGGACCATCGGCCGGCGGAACCGATTCTCCATCCGACCGGTATAGCACCCCGGACTCGGCGGGATGCAGGTTCGGCGCCGGAGCGTCTACGGCATCCGGCGCCGCGCGTTCCTCAACTCCTCGGCCCCAGCCTCGATCGCCCGCGACGCCGCTGCGAGATCGCTGCCGGCGGGACGGCGCCGGCTCGGGAGCGGACGCAGGGCTATCGGAGCCCGGTCGGCTCGCCCCCGCTCGACCTGAGCCGGGACGACGTCGATGACGGCGTTCAGGCTCAGCAGGCGGAACCGGAACAGCCGCGCCTCGATCGCGGCGACGATCGCCATCCCCGCCGAGAGCCCGCCGTCCCGTCGCAGCCCGACCCGGAGCCGCCCGGGCTCGGCGCCGCCCTCAGGCGCCGCGCTGCTGCTCGAGCCGTTGCGACGCCCGCTGGACCATTTCCGCGAGTTCGTCATATCGCTCCCGTCCCGCTCGCGAGCCGAGCACATAGCCGATTCCGAGCATGATCAGGCTGGTGATCCTCACGAGCCCTCCCGCTTGCGGAGCGAGGAGACCGCGGCACTCGCCGCGGTGACTCCGGCGACGCCGGCGGCGACCACCAGGGTCGGCTTGCCGGCCTTCTTGATGGGACCGGCGCCGAGCCGCAATTGGCTGCCGCCGATCGCCTTCTTCGCCGGGTTCCCGAACGAGCTCAGGTCGAGCGAGTCGAACCGCTCCCCGGCCCGCCGGCCCTGCTCCGCGTCGGTTGCGCCGCTGACCGCGGTCTCGATCGCGTGCCGTGCCGCCGCCTTCAGCATCTGCTGGTTCTCGATCGTCTCCAGGAGACGCTCGAACTTGCTCTTCCGCTCGAACAACTTCATCGTGTGCTCCTCTCGGCGCGCTTGATCGCCGTGACCAGTTCCCGCTTGCTCATCTTCGAGCGGCCCGGAACGTCCATGGTGGCAGCGAGGTCGAGCAGCTCGTCCTTGCTGTGCGACGCGAGGTCGCCGTTGGTCTTTCCGTTCTCCATCTGCATCGCCGCCTGCTTGGCAGCGGCCTGCGACTCCGATCGGATCCGTTCGGCGGCCTCGACCTTCCGGTCGGCATCGGCCGCCTGCTCCTGGGCTTCGGCCGCAAGCTCGTCCGCCTGCTTCTGGGCGGCCTCGGCCGCCTCGCGTGCCGCAACCTTCGCCTCATCGGCGAGGCGCCTGGCCTCGGCGAGCTGGTGGGTCGCAGCCTCCATGGCCTTCTCGGCCCGGGCCTGGGCCTTCTCGGCATCCTCCTGGGCGGCATGGGCATCCGACTCGGCGCTCTCGCGGACCGCGCGGATCTGCTCGTCGGCCTCCTCGCGTGCGTCGCGGCGAGCGGCCTTGATCATCTCCTCGGCCTCCCGGCGCGCGTCGGTCTCACGCTCCTCGACCCGGCGATCGCCCTCCTCCATCGCCTCGCCGATGCGCTCTTGCGATTCCTCGCTTGCCGCATTGGCGTGCTCGGATCGTCGCTGCGCCTCCTCGGCGAGCGCCAGGGCTTCGTCCTCGGCCTCTTGGGCGCGCTCCGCGGCCTCGCGAGCACGGTTCATCCGCGCCTCGACCGAGCCGTCGTCGCGGGCCCGGCGCATCCGCCGGCTGATCGAGTCGTCGCGTACGAGCGGCGCCGCGTCGATCACCGACTCCTTGATGCCGCGGACCTTCGCCCGCGCGGACTCCTTGGTGTCGCTCGCCTTGTCCGCGGCGCTCGACTGCGCCCGGTCGGCGGGCTGTCCCGCCTTCGAAAGCAGCCACGCCGCGTTCGATGGAAGTTCTTTCAGGCCCGACTTCGCGTGTTCCGACAGCCAGTGCGCTGGGTGAATGCTTGCCATACGTCTCTCCTCGTCTGGACGGGCATTCAAGCCCTCTATTGCGGGTCGTCGCGACCCTCGTATCTCTCTCCGCCCGGCGCGGGGCGCCGGGACTCTCCATGAAAGCGCTACCCCTGCGATTCCGGCCTAAACCGACAGGGATCGATCCGCCCGCCCAGGACGGGGAGCGGATGTCGCGAGCCGTCGCCTAGGCGACGGCGGCTTCGGCGTCCGGCGCTTCGGCGCCGTCGGCGCTCTCAGCGCCGCCGACGATCTCCGTGTCGCGGGTGCGGGTGCTGTCGACGCGGATGCCGGGGCCCATCGTCGTCGTCAGCGTGATGCTGATCATGTAGCGGCCCTTGGCCGAAGCCGGCTTGGCGCGGACGATCTCGTCGATCACGGCGGCGTAGTTCTCGAGCAGAGCCTGCTCGGTGAAGCTGACCTTGCCGATCGAGAGGTGGACGACCGCCTGGCGGTCGGTCCGGTACTCGATCTTGCCGGACTTCGTCTCGGTCACGGCCTTGACGACGTCGTCGGTCACCGTGCCGACCTTCGGGTTCGGCATCTTGCCCTGCGGGCCGAGGATCCGGCCGAGGCGGCCGACCTTCGGCATCTGGTCGGGCGTGGCAATGACGAGGTCGAAGTCGGTCCAGCCCGCTTCGATCCGCTCGGCGAGGTCGTCGGAGCCGACGAACTCGGCCCCGGCTTCGGTCGCCTCACGCGCCTTGTCGCCCTCGGCGAAGACGGCGACGGTGACGTCGCGGCCGGCGCCGTTGGGCAGCGCGAGCGTGCCGCGAAGCTGCTCGTCGGCGTGGCGGACGTTGACGCCGAGCCGGATGTGGACCTCGACGGTCTCGTCGAACTTGGCGGTCGCCGTCTGCTTCAGCAGCGCGACCGCCTCGGCCGGCTCGTAGTGGTGGGTTCGGTCGATCTTCTCGTAGGCGGCGCGGAACCGCTTGCCGTGTTTGCTGGCCATCAGCCTTCCTCCACGTCGACGCCCATCGAGCGGGCGGTGCCGGCGATGATCTTCGAGGCGGCGTCGAGGTCGTTTGCGTTCAGGTCGGGCATCTTCTTCTCGGCGATCGCGCGCACCTGGGCGGCGCTGATCTTCCCGACCTTGTTGACGTGCGGCTCGCCGGAGCCCTTCTGGATCCCGATCGCTTCCTTGATCAGGACGGCCGCCGGCGGCGTCTTCGTGATGAAGTCGAACGAGCGGTCCTCGTAGACCGTGATCTCGACCGGGATGATCGTCCCCGAGTCCTGCTGCGTCTGCGCGTTGAACGCCTTGCAGAAGTCCATGATGTTGACGCCGTGCTGACCGAGCGCGGGGCCGACGGGAGGCGCCGGGTTGGCGGCGCCGGCGGGGATCTGCAGCTTGATGAGTGTCAGGACCTTCTTGGCCAC
>JADFCZ010000057.1 GCA_018263295.1 Conexibacter sp. | reverse complement strand
TTGACCTGGTCGTAGCCGACCTCGACGGGGGTCTCGCGGCCGAAGATCGAGACCAGGACCTTGAGCTTCGCCGCGTCGTCGTTGATCTCGGCGATCTCGCCGGAGAAATCGGACAGCGGGCCGGAGATGACCTTGACGGTCTCCCCGATCTCGTACTGGGCGCGGGGCTTGGCCCGCTCGCCGCCGCCTCCGGCGGCGGCCGGCTGCCCGGCCGCGGCCGCCGCGGCGCCGGGGGTCTCGGTGTGCAGCAGGTTGTCCACCTCGGTCTGCGAGAGCGGCAGCGGCTTGTTGCGCGACCCGACGAACCCGGTTACGCCGGGGGTGTTCTTGACCAGCCCCCAGGCCTCGTCGGTCATCTCCATCTGCACGAGCACGTAGCCGGGCATGGTCCGCTTCTCGACCGAGACCTTGCGGCCGTCCTTGATCTCCTGGACCTGCTCGGTCGGGACCACGACCTGGCGCACCTTCCGGGCCTGACCCATGGTCTGGACCCGGTGCTCGAGGTTGTGCTTGACCTTGTTCTCGTGGCCGGAGTATGTGTTGATCACGTACCAGCGAAACATGCTTCTGAAAGTTCTTCCTTGTGGGTTGGGTCGCTGCCGATCGTCAGATCAGCAGGTCGATGAGGCGGCTGAAGATCGCGTCCAGCACCCCGAGGTAGGCGGCGGCGACGGCCACGAAGAGGAGCGTCACGGCCGAGGCCTGGACCAGCGTATCGCGGTCCGGCCACTGCACCTTGCGCAGCTCCTTGATGACTGAGGAGAAGAAGCTCATGACCGGGCCGCGCTCGCGCTCGGCGACCGGCTCCTTGGCGGACCGGCGCGCGGCCTGCTCCTTGGCGCGGCGCTCGGCCTCCTTGCGCTGCCGCCTCTCCTCGCGGCGGTCGGGCTTGGCCGGGGCGGGCCCCTGAAGCGCCTCGTCGGGCGTCTCCTCGGCCCCGTGCTCGATCGCGAGCTCGGCCTCGAGGACATCGGCCGACTCCGGCACCTGGGTGTCGTGCTGGGCGTGCGACTCCTCGTCACGCTCCTCGGCGATCCCTTCCTCGGCGAGCTTGCGCTTGCGCGCGGCCTCCGCCTTCCGCTGCGCCCGGCTCTTGGCCATTTAGATCAGCGGGTCTCCTTGTGGGCCGTATGGCGGCCGCACCACTTGCAGTACTTGCGAAGCTCGATTCGGTCCGGCGTGTTCCGCCGCGACTTGTTGGTCTGGTAGTTGCGCCGTTTGCATTCCTCGCAGGCGAGGGTGGCGGCTATGCGTACGTCTCCACGGGCCATATTCAATCCACGCAGCGTCGGGGTTTGGAAGTTGTCTTCGGTCGTATGACCAAGGGCGTCTTGCGACTCCCTCGCCCCGATTCGAACCGTGCCTTCCGAACTCCTGATGAGGGCTCTCGAGGCTGGATGGTCTCCTGGTCCCCCGGCGCGAGGTCGCAGAAGAATAGCGGGTAGCGCCGAGAGGGTCGCGCCGTTGCGAGGAGCGGCGTGCCGGCGAGTACCCGTGCGGTTTGCGAGTATGGCTGACCGTTGCACCTGCCCGAGCGGACATACGAACTGGTCCGCGCATCGGTGCCCATCGCCAGCGTCGACCTGCTGCCATGGCGGGAGAGGGAAGGAGGGCGGGAGGTCCTGCTGATCCGTCGGCTCGACCGGCGAGGAAGCCCGTGCTGGTGCTGGATCGGTGGCCGGATCTACATCGACGAGCCGATTGCTGAGGCGGCGCGTCGACACATCGTCGAGACGGTCGGCACGGACCTCGTCGCCGAACCGATCGTGGGGTCACATCCCGATCTGGTCGTCGAGTACCAGCGAACCCCACGCGATGACGGACCCTACGACGAGGCTCAGCACTCGATCGGTCTGACTTACCTGGTCGCGACGTCAGGGGGCGAGGTCGAGCCGGGAGGCGAGGCCCTCGACGCACGCTGGTTTCCGTGCGCCGACCTTCCCGGGGATGACGACTTCTCGTTCGGCCAGGCGGGCTTGATCCGCGGTCTGGCGTTGCGAGCCGGCACCTGAGCCCGCCGGCCGGACGTCAACCGGCGGTGATCACGTCCGAGGAGGCCTTCTCGCACTTGATCTTGACGCCGGACTTGCGCAGCGTCTTGGTTCGCACCTTGGCGAAGTACTTTTTGCCGGCTACGAACTTGTTGCCTGCGAGCGTGCCGTATTCGCCGTTCGCGTCGGTGGTCGTCCTGGCGATGCGCGGACCGTTCTTGCGAAAGATCTCGACCTCCCGGCGCTTGATGCACGCTGCTTCCGCATCGCCGGCGCTGATCCCGGATCCGCCACGGCGACGGGCTTTCGCCCTCACCTTGCCGGTGAAGTTCGGTTGTTCGGCATAGGGATCATCTCCGCCCCCGCGGAACTTGATCGAGATCTTCGACTCCACCACGACCTTCTTGTGCGAGTGATGTTTGCGATCAGCTCCGGCGACGCCGCCGAAGAGCATCACCACCAGAGCCAGACTGAGAGTCAGTACCACGCCGCTCGTTCTACGCATTTTCCGCCGTTTCCTTCTGATCGCCGATCCGACACCAGATCCAGATGGATCCGGTTGATCAGGTCTTCGGCACGGCTACGGAAAACTTGAGCCGGAGGACGCCACAGGCGAAACAGGAGCGCTGCTTCGCCAATCGATCGCGTGTCGGGAGGAACGAGGGAGAGCCCGGAGTGGGACTTGAACCCACGACCCCCTCCTTACCATGGAGGTGCTCTACCGCTGAGCTATCCGGGCGGGTCGGTTGCGGCAGGTTAGCGGGACTTGCCCGTCTTCTCGCAGTAGGCGAGGACGGTGGCTTTGCCGTCGGCGATGAAGGTCTGTCCGCGCATCCCCCAGGTCCGCCTCGCGCCGCGATGGAACTCGAAGGGCTGGAAGTCGGTGTTGGAGGTGAAGCCGGCGGAGATCGCCTGCTCCTTCTTCTTGCAGGACGAGGTGACGGTCGAGCCGTCGTCGGTGACCTTGCCCGAGTCCTTGCGGGTGACGAGATCGGGCGCCCTGTTCTTCGGCACGCAGTCGGCGAGGGCGATCAGGGTGCCGGTGCCGGTGTTCATCCCTCCGGTGATCCTCCAGGAGCGGTTGCCCTGCTTGACCGAGGCGAGAAGGGAGACGGAGGCGCCCGGGCCGGCCGAGAACGCCCACCCGCCGGAGACGATTTCCTGGCCGCGCTTGCACGACGCCGTCAGGTCGGTGAACTCGCCGGTGCCGAGGCTGGTCGTGTCGCCGGTGGTGACGAGATCCTTGCCGAGCTTCGAGCAGTAGGCGAAGGCGCTCACGAACCCGTCCTTGGGGGTGTCGCCGAGCTGGGAGACGGAGGCCTGCCAGCCGTTCTCGTTGATGAACGACCCGGTGGGCAGGAAGAAGCCGGTCAGGGAGGAGAACTTGGGTACGGCGTAGCCGCCGCTGATCGGGGCCTCGCCCTTGGGGCAGGTGGCCGTGATGGCGTCGAACTGCGCCGACGTCGGCTTGGTGCGCCGCGACTCGTGGATCTTCAGCGACGCGCTCGCGGGAACGGCGGCCAGGACGAGTGCGGCGAGCACCCCCGCCACGACGGCGATCGTTGCTCCCTGCGAACCCCCTGCGGCGACC
>JADFCZ010000056.1 GCA_018263295.1 Conexibacter sp. | reverse complement strand
ACTCTGGGGCCTGATCGCCGGGCTCGTCGCGGTGACCGACGGCGTGCTCGCCGTGCTGCTCGGCTCCGGTGCGATCGGCACCTCGTCCGCGGGTCGCGACGCGGAGGCAGCGGGCGGGCCGGCGTCTCCGGAGCCGGCCGCGGCCGGCGGGCCGGACCTCGGGACGCTCGCCGACGGAACACCCATTCGCGAAGGTGAAAACCCGCTTGTAGAGGAGGATTGAGCGGGAGCTCAAGCCGGCCGGCGATCGTGCCGATCCCGGTGGCATGAACGCTCGTCTCAGCATCCCCGCCCTCGTCCTCTCGCTCGCGCTGTTGGCGCTGCCCGCATCGGCCGCCGCCGGTTCCGCCGACGCCGTCGGCCAGTCGATGAAGAAGGCCGCCAAGGTGACGCTCAAGTGCAAGCAGGCGGCGAAGGGCAAGCGGAAGTTCCGCTGCCGCATCCGCCGCAGCGCGCTGCCGAAGGGGCCGCAGGGCGAGACCGGGCCGCGCGGGCCCAAGGGCGAGCAGGGCCCGCAGGGGGACATCGGGCCGCAGGGTCCGCAGGGGGACGTGGGGCCGCAGGGTCCGCCGGCGGCCACCGCCGTGGCAAGCGCCCAGTCGGGTACCGCCACCGGCGCGCTGCCGGAGGATCCGGACTCCGACGACGTTCTGCAGACGACCGTCACCGTCTCCGGCGCCAGCACGCTCGTCCTCAACGCCGCACTCAACGCCGACGCGATCGCCCTCGGCGACACCGCCGTCCGCTGTCAGCTCCAGGTCGACGGCGCCGCGGCCGGTCGCCCGATGGACACCGTCGTCAGGCCCATCCTCAGCCCGGCCGAGGCGGTCATCGCCCTCAACACGACCGCCTCCGTCGCCGCCGGCGAGCACACGGTCGGGGTCGCGTGCACGCAGTCGGGAGGCGACGGCAGCGCCCAGATCATCGACCGCTCCCTGACCGCCTTCGGGGTTCTCAGCACCCCGTAGTCGACCCGCTGATTCCGTCCGCGCACGAACGTATGTTTGTGCGATGGAAGGTCACCTGACACCACGAAGGCAAGGTGATCTCGGCGAGCTCTCGGCGATCGAATGGCTGTCCTGGAAGGGTGCGACGGTCTTCCTGCCGCTCGGTCACAGCCCGGACGTAGACCTGGTAGCCGACTTCGGAGAAGGCCCGATCCGGGTGGAGGTGAAGACTGCGAGTTCGCTCACTGACGGTCGGTGGCGGGTAATGATCGCAACCCTCGGGGGCAACCAGAGTTGGAGCGGCGTCGTCAAGCATTTTGATCCGGCACGCTGCGATTACCTGTTCGTCCTCGTCGGAGATGGCCGTCGGTGGTTCATCCCTACTTCCGCCCTCGAATGCCGACGTGCCCTCTCGCTCGGTGGGCCCAAGTACTCCCAGTTCGAGATCGAGCCCGGCAGGGCACTCAGCGGCGCCGCACCATTAACATCACGCGTCCCTCTGGGGGAGTGCCAGAGCGGTCAAATGGAACGCGCTGTAAACGCGTCGGCTATGCCTACGCAGGTTCGAATCCTGCCTCCCCCATCACCACCCTCTCACCGGCAGAGCTCCGGCTTCACCATTGAGGCGAAGGTCTGGGGCAAGCGCCGTGTGACCCTGCCGGCGCAGATCGCAGAGGTCGCCGAGGTCGCCGTCGGGGATCGCCTGCGTGTCTCCGCCGACGGCTACGGCCGCATCCTCCTCGAACGGATCGAGCTGCCGGCCGCCGGCGATCAGCCTGAGCTGCCCGCCGCCTGACCCCGGCTCTAGAGGTCGTCGCGCAGCGACTGCGCCTGCGGGAGGCGCTTGAGCTTGCGGAGCGAGTTCGTCTCGATCTGGCGGACGCGCTCGCGGGTGATGCCGAGGTCCTGGCCGATCTGCTCGAGCGTCTGCGGCTCGGCGTCGGCGAGTCCGTAGCGAAGCTCGATCACCTTCCGCTCGCGCTCGGTGAGCAACCGCAGGGCGCGATCGAGGCCCTCGCGCTGCAGCGAGTCGGTCGCCCGCTCGAACGGCCCCCTCCCGTTCTCGTCGGGAACGATGTCGGCGACGCGGCCGTTGCCGTCCTCCCCGATCGGCGCCTCGAGCGACACCGGCGCCGCGGCCAGGCCCATCAGCTCCCTCACCTCGGTCAGGTTGAGCCCGACCTCCCGCGCCACCTCCGCCGGCTCCGGTTCCCGTCCCAGCTCCTGGACTAGCCCGCGCTCGGCGCTCCGCACCTTGCTCAGCTTCTCGTTGATGTGGACCGGGATCCGGATCGTCCGGCTCTTGTCGGCGACGGCCCGCGTCACCGCCTGCCTGATCCACCACGTCGCATACGTCGAGAACTTGTAGCCGCGCCGGTAGTCGAACTTCTCCACCGCCCGGATCAGCCCGAGCGACCCCTCCTGGATCAGGTCGAGGAAGCTGAGCCCGCGGCCGACGTAGCCCTTCGCGATCGACACGACCAGCCGCAGGTTCGCCTCGACCATCTGCCGCTTCGCGTCCATGTCGCCGCGCTCGATCCGCTTCGCGAGCGCCACCTCCTGATCGGCGGTCAGCAGGTGCACCCGGCCGATCGCGTGCAGGTACAGCCGCAGCGAGTCGACGCCCGGCTCGACGGTCAGGTCGGGAGCGACGATCGGCGGCGCCTCGACCGGATCGTCGTCCTCGCCCTCGGCACCATCCTCGGAGTCGAGGATCACCTCGATGCCGGCGTCGACCAGCCTGCTGTGCAGCTCGCGGACGCCGTCCGGGCCCAGCTCGATCTCCTCGACCGCCGCGGCGATCTGCTCCGCGGTCACCTGCCCGCTCTCCCGGCCCAGCGCGATCAGCACCGCACCCGGATCGTCGCCGGCGCCGTTGCCGTCCTCGACCGCCACACCGACCTCCACCACCGCCGGCTCGACCGGCGCAGGTTCGGTCACTTGCAGCTCCTCAGCCATCTCCATACCTGTTCACACACCCCTCCCGAGTCGGGTGGCCAGCCTCCTCTCCCGAAGGCACCCGCCGAGTATGCCACGCCCGGAGCCGGGGATCGCACCTCAGTACCCTTCCGGCGCGAGGAGATCGATGAATCACCATTCGACAATCGCTGGTGACGCAGCAGGGCCCGACGTCCAGGCCCGCCGCCCGCGCACCGAGGTCAGCCTGACCCGCGTCGGCGTCGTCGGCGTCGAGAAGGTCATCCGGATCAACCCGCGCGCCGCCCGCAACGGCGACGACGCCGATCACGGCCAGCTCTTCTTCGCCGAGTTCGAGTGCTTCGTCGACCTCAGCCCCCACCAGGCCGGCGCCCACATGTCGCGCTTCGAGGAGGTCGTCAACGAGGCGATCGACGAGGCGGTCCTCGCCGAGTCGCTGAAGGCCGAGCACCTGGCGGCGAGCATCGCCGAGCGCGTCCGCGACCGCCAGGCCGGAATGCGCGCCGAGGTGTCGCTCGCGGCCCGCTACCCCGAAACCGTGCCCGCCCCCCGGAGCGGCAAGCCCACCCAGGAGATCTACACCCTCTTCGGCACCGCGGTCGCCTCGAGCGCCGGCACCCGGACGCTGACCGGCGTCCAGGCCCAGGGCATGACGGCCTGCCCGTGCGCCCAGGAGATGATCGCCGGCGGCGCCCGCGAGCGCCTCGCCGACAACGGCTACGACCCCTCCCAGATCGACGAGATCCTCGACCTGGTCCCCGTCGCCACCCACAACCAGCGCGGCCTCGGCACCCTCTACCTCGGCCGCGACGAGGAGTGCGAGACCGAGATCGACGCCCGCGAGCTGCTCGCCATCGTCGAGTCGTCGATGTCGTCGGAGATCTACGAGCTGATGAAGCGCGAGGACGAGCGCTCCGTCGTCGAGAAGGCGCACGCCAACCCCCGCTTCGTCGAGGACTGCGTCCGCGAGATGGTCCGGCGGCTCGCCGGCGCCTACCCCGACCTCCACGGCCGCAACTTCATCTTCGCCCGCCAGGAGAACTTCGAAACCATCCACCGCCACAACGTCATCGCCGAGCGCTCCGGCGAGCTCTCCGAGGTCCTCGCCGAGCTCGAGACCGGCACCCACTCGACCCGCCACATGACGATGCGCGAGTGGCTCGACGCGCCGGCCTCCTGAGCACCCAGCGGGCCAGTTGAGACGGCGCCGGGGATCTGCGACGATCGCCGGGACCGCAGAGAGGGGTTTCGCGAATGTCGGGGAGAAAGAGGTTCAGGGCGGCGGCGGTCGTGGCGTGCGCGATCGCGGGAACCCTCCTCGCCCTCGGGGTCGCGCAGGCCGCGAAGCTGACCGGCAAGTCCGAGACCGAATCGCTGCCGAACGACTCCGACACACACCGGCTCGACGTGGCTTGTCCGAAGGGAAGCCGCGCGACGGGTGGCGGTATCCGCCTCGACGACGACGTCAACGACTTCGTGCAGGGGACCTACCCCAACCTCGGCGGCTGGAGGGTGGCGGCCTTCAGGCGCAACATCTCCCCCGGACCGTCCAGCTTCACGGCCTACGTTCGCTGTCTGCGATCCAAGAGGGTGACGAACGTCTCCGAGAAGGTGGACCTGATCGACACGGCGACGCTCGATACGGCGTTCGCCAAGTGCCCGAAGGGCACCTGGATCGGCGGCGGGGGCGGGGAGCTCGGCGACGACGTCAACGACTACCTGTCGGGCTCCTACCCGTACTCGAACCGGCAGTGGCTCGCGCTCGGCCACGGCAACGCAACGATGGCCGCTCATGCCGTCTGCATCGGGGGCGCGAAGCCGAAGATCCGCACCAAGGCGTTCGAGATGCCGAGTGACGATGCCACCCACAAGGTGACCGTCAAGTGCCCGAAGGGCACGCTCGCGACGGGCGGGGGTGGTCGCCTCGACGACCCGCTCGGCAACTACTTCCAGGGCTCCTACCCGACCGGCAAGAGGAAGTGGACCGCCGCCGGGTTCGACACCGGCGTGCTGACCGCCTACGTCGTCTGCCGCAAGCGGTAGTCGGCCCGGGCTCCCGGCTCAGGCCGGATCGGTCTCACCCGACGCCTTCTCGCCCCGGCCCTCCATCCCGCGCCGGACGCCGAAGAAGTAGTCGGCCCCCGAGATGACCGTCACGGCCACGGCCGCGTAGACGAGGACGTCGACCGCCGTCGTCGCCGGGTCGACGGCGATCAGGGCGATGATCGCCGCCACCTGCAGCGCGGTCTTCACCTTGCCGAGCCAGCTCGCCGAGATCACGACCCCCTGCTCGACCGCCACCGCCCGCAGCCCCGTCACCGCCAGCTCGCGGGCGATGATCACCATCGCGATCCACGCCTGCAGCCGGTCGAGCGCCACGAGCGAGACGAGCGCCGCGACGATCAGCAGCTTGTCGGCCAGCGGGTCCATCAGCTTCCCGAACGTGGTCACGTCGTCGCGGCGGCGGGCGATGTAGCCGTCGAGCCCGTCGGTCAGCGCCGCGAGCGCGAAGACGATGCCCGCGACGAGGTCGCCCTCGGGGATCTCCGCCAGCAGCGCCACGACCACGACCGGCACCATCAGGATGCGCAGCATCGTCAGCGCGTTGGGGATGTTGAGAGGGACCACGGCTCGCTCGGAGTCCGATACTACGCGGCCCTCCGACCGCCTCCTCAGAGTCCGGCCAGCTCCTTCGCCCGGCCGAGAACGTCGTCGAGCATCGCCTCGGTCAGCCTCCCGGTGAACGTGTTCTGCTGGCTGGGGTGGTAGCTGCCGAGCAGATACCGCTCGCCGATCGGCGCCTCCGCGCGATGCCCGAAGCGCGGCTTCGGCCGCGGGATCGGCCGCCCGCCCGCCGCCAGCGCCCGCAGCGCCGCATCCCAGCCGAACGAGCCCAGCGCAAGGAGCACCCGGGCCGACGGCAGCAACGCCAGCTCGCGGTCGAGCCACGGGCGGCACTCGTCCCGCTCGGCCGTCGTCGGCTTGTTCGCCGGCGGCGCGCAGCGCACCGCCGCGGTGATCCAGGCGCCGCTCAGGCGCAGCCCGTCCTCGCGCGACACCGACTCCGGCTGCGACGCCAGCCCCGCCCGGTGCAGCGCCGCATACAGCCAGTCGCCGGAGCGGTCGCCGGTGAACATCCGCCCCGTCCGGTTCGCGCCGTTGGCCGCCGGCGCGAGCCCGACGAGGACGATCGCGGCCGCCGGATCGCCGAAGCCCGGCACGGGCCGCGCCCAGTAGCGCTCGCCCCGGAACCGCCGCGGCGGGTCGGCCGCCGCCTCCTCGCGCCAGGCGACGAGCCGCGGGCAGGCGCGGCAGCGGACGATCTCCGCCTCCAGCCGCTCGAGCTCCTCGCCGTCGGGTCGCATGGTTGCGCGAGGCTAGCCCGGTCGCGACCTTCGCGTTCCGGGCGGTACCTTTGATCGCCCGACTGCGCGCTCCCGAGCCGCTCCGAGGCCCGATCCAATGCCCGACGACGACCGCCAAGACCTGCGCCTTCTCGCCATCGTCCCCGCCTACAACGAGGAGGGGATGATCGGCCGCGTCGTCCGCGACATCGAGCGCCACGCCCCCGACTTCAACGTCCTCGTCGTCGACGACGGCTCGCTCGACGGCACCGTCGCCCAGGCCGAGTCGCAAGGCGCGATCGTCCTCCGCCATCCCTTCAACCTCGGCATCGGCGGCGCGATGCAGTCCGGCTACAAGTACGCGCTCGCCCACGGTTACGACGTCGCCGTCCAGGTCGACGGCGACGGCCAGCACAAGCCCGAGTACCTGCCGGAGATGCTCGAGGCCCTCCGGACCGGCGGCAACGAGGCCGACATGGTCTACGGCACCCGCTTCCGCGGCGACCCCGGCTACAAGGTGCCGATCGGCCGCCGCGTCGGCAACCTGATCTTCTCGGTCGTGCTCAGCGCGATCACCCGCCAGAAGATCACCGACCCCACATCGGGCTTCCGGATGGTCAACCGCCGCGGCATCGAGCTCTTCGCCCGCGACTACCCGCACGACTACCCCGAGGTCGAGGCCATCCTGATGCTCCACAACAACCGCCTCCGGATCCACGAGGTACAGGTGCGGATGAACGCCCGCGGGTTCGGCCGGAGCTCGATCGACTACCCCCGCGCCGCCTACTACATGGTCAAGGTCATGCTGGCCCTGTTCGTCGGCCTGCTCCGGCGCCGGCCCGACGCCTTCGAGGGGACGCCCCCTCCCTCGACCGGCGAGTTCCCCGCCGTCGAGGCGAGCGCCGAGAGCGGCGGTTCGGCGTGACCGGCGCGCTGCCGGTCCTCGCCGAGGGCCTCGGTCAGACGCCGCAGCGGATCGCGGTCGTCACGACCCTGCTGTTCCTGGCGCTGGTGATCGAACTCGTACGCAGACGACGACTCGTCGAGCGCTACGCGCTGCTCTGGATCTCCGCCTCGCTCGTGCTCGTCGTCCTCGCCGTCTGGAACGGCGCCCTCAACTGGATCGCCGACGCACTCGGAATCCTCTCGCCGCCGAACGCACTGTTCCTGATCGGCGTCGGCGCCCTCTTCGTGCTCGCGCTCCACTTCTCGGTCGCCTTCTCGCGGCTCAGCGAGGAGACGAAGATCCTCGCCCAGGAGGTGGCCCGCCTCGACCGCGAGCAGCGCCGGATCCGCAAGGGCGCGCTGGCCGGCGAGGAGGACGTGCTGGTCGGGGTCGACAACGGCGAAACTGCAACCGGGAAACGCCACGCCGGTTAGGCTGCCGCCGGTGGAGATCTCCCGGCGACGGCTGTTCAGGGACTCGATCGGCGCCGGTGCGACGCTGACGCTGGGCGCTGCCGCCGGCGGTCTCCGGATCCCGCAGCCGGCCCAAGCGGCGTCCGCGAACGACGGCCACGCCCTCGGCTTCCGCTCGCTCACCGACGAGATCAGCCTCCCCGGCATCCCGGTCGACGGCCGGATCCCGCCCTGGCTCGAAGGCGTCCTGCTCCGCAACGGACCCGGCCTGTTCGAGATCGGCGAGCAGAAGCTCAACCACTGGTTCGACGGCCTCGCGATGCTGCACGCCTTCGCGTTCGCCGGCGGCCGGGTCTCCTATGCCAACCGCTTCCTGCAGACGAGCGCCTACAAGGCCTACCGTCGCGAGGGAGTCATGAAGTACGCCGAGTTCGGGACCGACCCGTGCCGCCAGATCTTCAGCGGCGTCTCGACGATCCCGGTCATCGGCAAGATCCCCAACGCCAACGTGTCGATCGAGCGCCTCGCCGGCCAGTTCCGCGCCCTCACCGAGCTGCCGGTGCCGGTCAGCTGCGACCCGCACAACCTGCGAACCCTCGGCGTCGACGTCGAGCTGCCGCAGGGCCGGATGGGCACCGCCCACCCCCATCACGACCCCCGCACGCGCGAACGCTTCAGCTACGAGATCGAGCTGGTACCCCCTGCGGGGCTGCGGATCGTCTCCGAGCGCAACGGCAGGCGCCGCGAGCTCGCCTGGATCCCCGACGACCGTCCCGGCTACCTCCACTCCTTCGGCCTGACCGACCGCTTCGTCGTCGTATTCGTGCAGCCATGGGAGTTCGACCTCGCGACCTTCCTCAGCCCCGACGGCGGGCCGATCGTGAAGTCGTTCCAGTGGGACGGCTCGCAGCCCGCCCGGATCCTCCTCGTCGATCGCAAGCAGGGCGGCGTCGCCGAGACGTTCGAGCTCGATCCCGCCTTCGTCTTCCACCACATCAACTCGTTCGAGGACGGCGACGACGTCGTCATCGACGTCTGCGCCCACGAGGACGCCTCAATCGTCGACGCCCTCTACCTGAAGAACCTGCGAAAGCCCGGGCCGTCCGTCCCCCAGGCGGTGCCGCGCCGGCTGACGGTCAGGCCGGGCCGCCCGAAGGTCCACTCGCGCGAGCTCGCCGACGGCAACATCGAGCTGCCGCGCACCGATTACGCCACGGTCAACGGCCGTCCCTACCGCTACGCCTACGGAGTCGGCGTCCGCAACCCGCGGAAGTCGGGCTTCGTCGACCGGGTCGCGAAGCTCGACATCAAGCGGGGCGAGCAGAGCTTCTGGCAGGAGCGCGGCTCCTTCCCCGGCGAGCCGGTCTTCGCCCGCCGCCCCGGCTCGACGCGCGAGGACGACGGCGTCCTGCTCTCGGTCGTCCTCGACGCCGGCCGCAAGACGTCGTTCCTGCTCGTCCTCGACGCGCGGGACATGTCCGAGCTCGCCCGGGCATCGGTCCCCCACCACATCCCCTTCGGCTTCCACGGCGTCCACGCCGCCCGGGGCTGAGCCCCGCGCTCAGCCGCCGCAGGAGTTCCGGGTCAGCTTCGCCAGGTAGCTGCGCAGCCGCTCCCGCTCCGCCGGCGTGAGCGGGGCGAGCATGTCCGCCTCGGCGCCCTGTGCCGCCCGCTCGGCGTCGGCCAGCCGGCGGACGCCGTCGTCGGTCAGCTCGAGCAGGTAGCGCCGTCGATCGGAGGGGTCGCGGCGGCGGATCAGCAGGCCGTCGCTCTCGAGCTGGTCGATCATCGCGACGAGGTTGCTCGCGTGGATCCGCAGCGCCCGCCCCAGCTCCTGCTGGGAGAGCGGCCCCTCGGCGTAGAGGTGGTGGAGGATCGCGAACTCGGGCGCCCGCATGTCGACGGCGGCCAGCGCGCCGCCCAGCCCCTCGCCGGAGGCGCGCGACAACCGGAACAGGAGCACCCCGCAACTCGGCTTCGTCGCAATCGCCGGCTTTCGTGCGTGGGAGGCCATCTCGGGACCGAGGATAACGCCAACAGGTGCGGATTCATAATCGTTGGCATTCATAATCATTGGTGATACCCTTGCATCCGCAACCACTTCGAAGGAGAGGACCTCCCCACGATGGAACCGACCAGCACCAAGAAGAGCCTGCCCCTGATCCCGCTCGACGACGTCGTCGTCTTCCCCGGGATGAACCTGACCCTCGCGCTCGATCCGGGCGGCGAGGAAGAGGTGCTGCTCGTTCCCCGCTCCGGCGACGAGTTCGCCGCGGTCGGCACCGTCGCCCGCGTCGACGAGCAGGTGCGCCTGCCCGGCGGCGGCGTCGCCACCGGCTTCGAGGGCCTCCACCGCGGCGTCGCCGGCGCCGCGCGCACCGACCTCAACGGGACCCTGCGGATCGAGGTGACGCCCTGGAGCGACCCGCTCGACCGCGACGAGGAGATCCGCGTGCTCGAGCGCGAGTACCGCGCGGTCGTCGAGGAGATCCTCGAGCTGCGCAACGCCGGCGACGGCATCCGCGCCTTCCTGCGCTCGATCTCCGAGCCCGGGCCGCTGGCCGACACCGCCGGCTACTCCCCCGACCTCAGCTACGAGCAGAAGGTCGATCTGCTCGAGACGCTCGACGTCCGCGAGCGGCTCGAGAAGTCGCTGGCGTTCCAGAAGGAGCGCCTGGCCGAGCTCCAGGTCCGCAGCCGGATCCGCGAGGACGTCCAGAGCGGGGCCGAGAAGCAGCAGCGCGAGTACTTCCTGCGCAAGCAGCTCGAATCGATTCAGAAGGAGCTGGGCGAGGACGACGCATCCGTCGCCGACGACTACCGCGAGAAGGTCGCCGAGTCGGGCATGCCCGACGACGTCCGCGAGCACGCCGAGAAGGAGATCGGCCGGCTCGAGCGGATGGGCGACGGCTCCGGCGAGTCGTCGATCCTCCGCACCTACCTCGACTGGCTGGTCGCGGTGCCGTGGGGCGAGCGCTCCGAGGAGCGCCTCGACCCGGTCCACGCCCGCGAGGTGCTCGACGCCGACCACGCCGGCCTCGACGACGTCAAGGAGCGGATCACCGAGTACATCGCGGTCCGCAAGCTGCGCGCCGAGCGCGGCGTGGAGGTCGACGGTAAGGCGGCGGGAGCCATCCTGACCCTGATCGGTCCTCCGGGAACCGGCAAGACCTCGATCGGCGAGTCGATCGCCCGCGCCACCGGGCGCGAGTTCGTCCGGATGTCGCTCGGCGGCGTCCGCGACGAGGCCGAGATCCGCGGCCACCGCCGGACCTACATCGGCGCCCTGCCGGGCCGCCTGGTCCGCGCGCTCCGCGACGCCGGGACGATGAACCCGGTGATCATGCTCGACGAGGTCGACAAGGTCGGCGCCGACTGGCGCGGCGACCCGAGCTCCGCCTTGCTCGAGGTGCTCGACCCGGCGCAGAACCACTCGTTCCGCGACCACTACCTCGACGTCGAGCTCGACCTCTCCGAGGTCCTGTTCATCGCGACGGCGAACGTGGCCGAGACGATCCCCGGCCCGCTGCTCGACCGGATGGAGGTCGTCGGCTTCGACGGCTACACGACCGAGGAGAAGGTCGCGATCGCCCGCGGCTACCTGTGGCCGCGTCAGCTCGAGCGCAACGGGCTCGAGGCCGGCGAGGTCGAGATCGCCGACGACGTGCTCCGCACCGTCGTGACCGAGTACACCAGGGAGGCCGGCGTCCGCGGGCTCGAGCGCGAGCTCGGCAAGCTGCTGCGGAAGACGGCGACGAAGATCGCCAGTGGCGAGACCGACGGCGACGGCCCCGTGGCTATCGACGAGGACGAGGTCCGCACCGCCCTCGGGCGTCAGCGGCACTTCCAGGAGGCGGCCGAGCGCACCGCGCTGCCCGGCGTCGCCACCGGCCTGTCGGTGACCGGAGCGGGCGGCGACGTCCTCTTCATCGAGACGACCGGGATGGACGGCAAGGACGACTTCGTCCTCACCGGCCAGCTCGGCGACGTGATGAAGGAGTCGGCGCGGATCGCCCTCTCCTACGTCCGCGGCCACGCCGACGCGCTCGGCATCGACCACGACGCGCTCGAGGGCAAGGAGTTCCACGTCCACGTGCCGGCCGGGGCGATCCCCAAGGACGGCCCGAGCGCCGGCATCACGATCACGACGGCGCTGACGTCGCTTCTGACCGGGCGACCGGTCAAGCACACGGTCGGGATGACCGGCGAGGTGACCCTGCAGGGACGGGTCCTGCCGATCGGCGGGCTCAAGCAGAAGGTCCTCGCCGCCCATGCCGCCGGGCTGACCGACGTGGTCATCCCCGAGCGCAACCGCGGCGACCTCGACGACGTGCCCACCGAAGTCCGCGAGGAGATGCGGTTCCACCCCGTGTTCACGGTCGACGAGGTCCTCGAGATCGCCCTCGAGCCCGACCCGGTCCCCGCGGTCGCCTAGAGCAGCCGGAGCACGAGCGACCAGTAGCCGCGCAGCAGTCCTCGGAGCAGGCGGGATCGTCCCGCCGCTCCGAGGAACTCGCTGTTGAGCTCGGCCGTAAGGCATCCGGCGAACGTCGCCGCGTCCACGGTCGCGGTCGCCTGCACGACGCGCCGCTCGCGGAGCAGGCGCGGCAGCGCGCGGCCGATGTCCAGCTTCGCCTGCAGCTTCGGCCCGAGCCAGCCGCCGGCCGCGGCGGCGACGAGCAACGCGATCTCGGTCGCGAGCAGGGCCGGGAACACGAGCGCGAGGAGCTTCCCCGGATAGTCCCTGATCAGCGTCGCCCAGCGGTTGCGCTCGAGGTGGCGCCACTTCCCCGGGCCCTTGTCGAACTCGTAGTCGTGGTCGGAGACGGCCCGCGGCTCGATCCCGACCCGCTCGCCGGCGAGGCGGAGGCGCAGCCCGAGGTCGGTGTCCTCGTGGTAGAGGAAGTAGGGCTCGCTGAAGCCGCCCGTCCGCTTCCAGCGCCCGCGCGGGATCGCCAGGCAGGCGCCCGAGGGAAACGCGACCTCCTCGGGGCCGGCCGGCGCCGCCGACCGCGGCTCGCCCGCGCCGCCTGCCCAGGCGATCCCGGTGAAATGGACGACCCCGCCGCGGCTGTTCAGCCGCTCGCCGCCGGCGTCGGTGACGAGTCCCTGCCACGCGCCCCATCCCCGCGCCTCGCGAAGCGGCAGCTCGATCGCGTCGCGGAAGCCGGGCGCGACGGCGTTGTCGGGGTTGAGGAACAGGAGCAGCTCGCCCGTCGCGGCGTCGGCGCCGCGGTTGCAGGCCGCGCCGAAGCCGTGGTTGCCGCCGGTCCCGATCACCGTCGCCGCCGGCGCGAGCTCCCCGACCGCGGCGGTCGTGCCGTCGGCGGAGGCGTTGTCGACGACGATCAGCTCATCGCCGTCGCGGAGCTGGGCTGCGACGGCGGGCAGCGTCCGGCGCAGCGCCGCCGCGGAGTCGTGGGTGACGATCACCACCGACAGCGACGCGCCGGCGGCCGCCGCGGTGCTGTCTTCGGGGCCGGGCAAGCTGCGGCCGATGCTAGCGGCGAGTTGACGGCATCATTGAGCCCGATGGCCCGCTGCATCGTCACCCGCAAGCTCCCCTTCGACGCGCTCGAGCGGCTACGCGCGGAACACGAGGTCGAGGTCTGGCGGGGCGCGATGCCGCCGTCGCCGGCCGAGCTTCGCGGGCTGGCCGCGGGCGCCGAGGGCATCCTCTCCATGCTCACCGACGCGATCGACCGCGGCCTGATCGACGCCTGCCCCGAGCTCCGCGCCGTCGCGAACTTCGCGGTCGGGACCGACAACATCGACGTCGCCTACGCGACCGAGCGCGGGATCGCCGTCGGCAACACCCCCGGCGTCCTCACCGAGACGACCGCCGACCTCGCCTTCGCCCTCCTGCTCGCCGTCTCGCGGCGGATCGTCGAGTCGGCCGGCTCGGTGCGACAGGGCGAGTGGTGGACGTGGGAGCCCGCCGGCTGGCTCGGCCACGACGTCCACGATGCGACGCTCGGGATCGTCGGCCCGGGGCTCATCGGCGAGGCCGTCGCCCGCCGCGGGGAGGGCTTCGGCATGCGGATCCTCCGCAGCGGCCGCGAGCCCGGGTCCGGCCGGGTGTCGCTCGAGGAGCTCCTCGCCGAATCCGACTTCGTCAGCCTCCACTGCCCGCTCACGCCCGAGACCCGCGGGCTGATCGGCGAGGCGGCGCTGATGCAGATGAAGCAGAGCGCGATCCTGATCAACACCGCGCGCGGCGAGGTCGTCGACTCCGAGGCGCTGCGGAAGGGGCTCGAGCTCGGCTGGATCGCCGGCGCCGGGCTCGACGTCACCGACCCCGAGCCGCTGCCCGGCTACCACCCCCTGCTCGGCGCGCCGAACCTCACCGTCGTCCCGCACATCGGCTCCGCCTCCCACGCGACCCGCGGCCGGATGGCGGCGA
Organism: Conexibacter sp.; assembly: GCA_018263295.1. Taxonomy (GTDB): domain Bacteria; phylum Actinomycetota; class Thermoleophilia; order Solirubrobacterales; family 70-9; genus RHKX01. The sequence goes on along the minus strand of JADFCZ010000056.1, from coordinate 437 downwards.
TGGCCGTCGACAACCTGCTCGCCGCCCTCGCGGGCGCCCCGATGCCGTCACCTGTCCGCTAACAGCCGTCCAGCATTAATGCCCGGGGCCGAAGTGGTCGATTGGGCCGTCGGAGACACGAATTGTGTTGCAACCGGGGGGCTGGGATGGGACCGATGACCACGACCACGATCGCCGATCAATCAACGACGACGCTGCACCGGCTCGTCGACGTGCTGGGCGCCCTCGAAGCAGCCGAGAACATCGGCGAGATTCAGCAGATCGTCTGCGCCGCCGCCCGGCAGATCACCGAAGCCGACGGCGCGACATACGTGCTTCGCGACGGCAAGGAGTGCCACTACGCCGAAGAGGACTCGGACCAGCCGCTCTGGAAGGGCTCCTACTTCCCGATGGACGGCTGCATCAGCGGCTGGACCATGGTCTACCGGCAGGCCGTC